>CAZMMO010000196.1:0-4390 GCA_964567365.1 uncultured Rhodanobacteraceae bacterium
CGGGGGACGGTTCCGCAGTTGGAGCGGGCGAAGGGAATCGAACCCTCGTCAGTAGCTTGGGAAGCTACAGCTCTACCATTGAGCTACGCCCGCACGGTCCGATGCATGGTAGCCGTCCCGGTGCCGTTGTCAACGCCGCGGCATGTCGCACGGCCGCGGCGCAGTGCGGGCGGGAAAGTACCGGACAGGGCGACCACGGGCGGCGGTAACCGGTACAATGGGCACATGTCGACCACACTTCATGGCAGCCCCCGACAGTTCGAGCCACCCCCCAGGGTTGGCCCCGCTGCGGGCGCCGTCGACTGACGCCATGCAGGCGGGGGACGCGCCAGAATCCGGGGATTCGAAAGCACACCGGCCGGTGCGCAGCTTCGTGCTGCGCGAAGGACGCATCACGCCGGCCCAGAAGCGCGCCTTCGCTACACACTGGGCGCATTACGGCCTGGACTACCGGGGCCGGCCACGCGACCTCGACGCCGTGTTCGGCCGTTCCGCGCCGCGCGTGCTGGAAATCGGTTTCGGCAATGGCGAGGCCCTGGCCTGGTCCGCCGCCCGGGACCGGGCGCGCGATTACCTCGGGGTGGAAGTGCATCGTCCCGGCGTGGGACGCTTGATGAACCGCCTGGCCGACGAGGGCATCGACAACGTGCGTGTGTACCGGCACGACGCCGTGGAGGTGCTGCAGCGGGAATTGGCTCCGGCCAGCCTGGCCGAGGTGCGCATCTGGTTTCCCGACCCGTGGCCCAAGAAGCGCCACCACAAGCGCCGTCTGGTGCAGCCGGACTTCGTCGATCTGGTCGCTTCGCGCGTGGCTCCGGGCGGCCTGTTGCACCTGGCCACCGACTGGGCCGCCTATGCCGAGCACATGCGCGAGGTGATGCGGCAGGCCGCGGGCTGGCGCAACCGGTCGGTGCAGGGAGCGCACGTGGAGCGTCCCGCGTGGCGCATCCAGACACATTTCGAACAACGTGGCCGCAAACTGGGCCATGATGTATGGGACTTTCTCTATGAACGTGGTTGACCGGCCGCCCGCCGCAGGCAAGCATCCGGTCATGCCGTTGCCGTGACGAAGACGCCCCGATGGATACCGCCGCCGCTGGTTTGACCCTCAGTCCCGACATGATGCTGGTACTCGGTCTGGTCGGCTTCACCATGCTCATGCTGGTACTGGAGTGGGTCCGCGCCGACATGGTGGCGCTGCTGGTGGTGGTCGTGATCGGTCTGACCGGCCTGCTTCCCCCCGACCGCGTGTTCGAGGGCTTTGCCGGCAACGCGGTGATTTCCATCATCGCCATCATGATCATGGGCGAGGGGCTCGACCGTGCCGGCGTGCTTACCGCCACCGCCCACTTCGTGATGCACATGGCGCGCGGCATGGAATCGCGCCTGGGCGTGATCATCAACTCGGTGGCCAGCCTGTTCAGTGCCGTGATTCCCAGCCAGGCGCTGGCGGCGCTGATGATCCCGGTATCCAGCCGCCTGTCGGCGCGCACCGGCGTGCCGCTGTCGCGCCTGCTGCTGCCGATGGCGTTCTGCATCCTGACCGGCACCAACACGACCCTGATCGCCAACTCGCCGCTGATCATGCTCAACGACCTGGTGGCCAGCGCCAACCGCAACCTGCCGCCGGGCGCGCACACCATTCCCAAGTTCGGCCTGTTCAGCGTGACCCCGGTCGGCATCGCGCTGGCGGTGCTGGGCGTGGCGTATTTCTTTTTCTTCTCGCGCAAGCTGCTGCCGGTGCAGCGCGAGGAAGGCCGCCCGAAGGTCACGCCGGGGCGTACCGAGAGCTACTTCGCCGATACCTACGGCATTGCCGGCGATCCCGCGGAACTGACGGTGACCGCGGAAAGCCCGCTGGTGGGCATGCGCGTGATCGAGGCCGAGCAGCTGCACGACGCGCCGCTGATCCTGGCGATGAAGAACGGCAACGAAACGCGCATGGCGCCGCCGGCCGACCAGATGATCTGGGTGGGCAGCATCCTCGGCGTGCTGGGCACGCGCGAGCAGGTCGCCGAATTCGCCAACAACCAGTTGTGCAAGCTGTCGCCGCGCATGCGCCAGCTGTCGGACTCGTTCAACCCCAGCCATGCCGGCATTTCCGAGGCGGTGATTCCGCCCAGCTCGCGTTTCATCAAGCAGACCGTCGGCGACCTGCACCTGCGCAAGCGTTTCGGCATTTCGCCGTTGGCGCTCAATCGCGGCGACCGGGTGTTCCGCGAGGACCTGCGCGACGTCAGCATCCGCGCCGGCGACACCCTGGTGGTGCACAGCCACTGGCGCGACCTGACCCGGGTCCAGGAAGACAAGGACATGGTGGTGGTCACCGACGTGCCCAAGGACGAACAGCGGCCCGGCAAACTGTGGACCGCCATCAGCATTTTCCTGGGCGCGATGGCGCTGTCGCTGTTCACCCAGCTGGACCTGTCGGTGGCGATGATGACCGGCGCCATCGCCATGTTGCTCACCGGCGTGCTCAACATGGACGAGGCTTATCACGGGGTCAACTGGAAGACCGTCTTCGTCACCGCCTGCCTGTTGCCGCTGGGCTGGGCGATGAACGCCACCGGCTGCGCCGCCTGGCTGGCGCAGGAACTGCTGGTGTTTTCGCACGGCTCGCCGCAGTGGCTGCTGCAACTGGTGCTGGCGGTGCTGACGATGCTGTCCTCGCAGGTCATGTCCAACGTGGGCGCCACCGTGATGATGGTGCCCATTGCCATCTCCGTGGCGGTGGCCACGGGCGGCGATCCGGCGGCCTATGCGTTGATGGTGGCCGTGTCTTCCTCGACCGGCTTCCTGCTCAGCTCCGGGCATCCGGCCCTGTTGATGGTGGCGGGCCCCGGCGGCTACCGCAGCAACGATTACCTGCGTGCCGGCCTGCCGCTGACCATCCTGGCACTCGCGGTCACGCTGGTCACCATCAACGCCATGTACGGCTGGTAGGGTTCAATCGGAGCCTCCCTATGGAATTCGACCTGATCGACATCATTCGCGCGCGCACCTCGATCGCGCGTGCGGATGTGGTCCGCGGCATCGGCGACGATGCCGCATTGCTGGCGCCGCCGGCCGGGCACGAACTGGCCGTGGCCATCGATACCCTGGTCGAGGGCGTGCACTTCCTGGCCGGCACGGCGCCGGCGGATATCGGCTGGAAGTCTTTGGCGGTCAATTTGTCCGACCTGGCCGCGATGGGTGCGACCCCGGCCTGGGCCGTGCTGTCGCTGACCCTGCCACGCGCCGATCGCGCGTTCGTGGAAGGCTTCGTGGACGGCTTCGCGCAACTGGCGCAGCGTTACCAGCTGGCCCTGGTCGGCGGCGATACCACCTGCGGGCCGCTCAGCGTGAGCGTGGCCGTGCACGGTTTCGTTCCGGCCGGGCAAGGGTTGCTGCGCAATACGGCGCAGGTCGGCGACCGCTTGTTCGTCACTGGTACCCTGGGCGATGCCGCCGCGGCTCTGCACTGCCATCTGGACCGTGATGGCGCCGACGTGCCGCCTGCCTTGCATGCGCGCATGGTCCGGCCCGAGCCGCGCGTGGCCGCCGGCCAGGCCCTGAGTGGCCTGGCGCATGCCGCCATCGACGTGTCCGACGGACTGCTGGCCGACCTGGCACATGTCTGCGCGGCCAGCGGCACCGGGGCCCGCATCGAGGCCGCCCGGATGCCGTGCTCGCCGGCCCTGGTGTCACGTTTCGGTGCCGACGCCGCGCGCGGGTATGCCCTGTCCGGCGGCGACGACTACGAGCTTTGTTTCAGCGTGCCCGCGGACCGGGTGGCCGCGGCGACCGCCGCACTCGAACGCGTCGGCTGCCCGGCAACCTGCATCGGCAGCATGGTCGAATCCGGCGGTATACACGTATATGACGAACAGGGCGGGGACATCACCCCGCAACGACGGGGCTGGGAGCACTTTGCCGCATGAATGCCAAGACCACGCTGGATCCCGAACAGCGCCGCGCGCTGCTGGCCCACCCGTCGGGATGGATCGCCGTCGGCTTCGGCGCCGGTCTGGTTCCGCGCGCCCAGGGCACGGCCGGTTCGTTGCTGGCCCTGGTCCCGTGGTGGTTCCTGTGGCGCGGCCTGTCGCTGCAGGCGTACGGGTTCATGTTGATCGTGGCCTTCGCGCTGGGCGTGTGGGCCTGCGGCGAAAGCGGGCGACGCATCCGCTTTTCCGACCACCGCGCCCTGGTGTGGGACGAGTTCGTCGGCCAGTGGGTTGCCCTGCTGCCGGCGCTGTTCGGACCGTGGTGGTTCGTGCCGGCCGGTTTCGTGCTGTTCCGCATTTTCGACATCGCCAAGCCGTGGCCGATCGGCTGGCTGGACGCGCGCGTCAAGGGCGGCGTCGGCGTAATGCTGGACGACCTGGTGGCCGGGATCTTCGCGGCCGTCGTG
>CAZMMO010000197.1:0-4375 GCA_964567365.1 uncultured Rhodanobacteraceae bacterium
GCCTGCTCCTCGTTGGCGTGCTGCAGGAATTCGGCGGCCACGGACTGCGAATGGATGCCCGAAGCCATGTAGTAGTGATACTTGTAGCGCAGCACACACACGATCTCGGTGGCCAGCGCTTCGTTGAGAAGCTTGATGACCTGTTTGCGGTCGGCCTTGTATCCGGGGGTGATGGCCCCGTCGCCGATATGCTTGCGGGCGCGATCGCGGATGGTCTTGATGTCGGTGAGGAACGGTTTCCTGGTCGCCATGACTTGCTCCTTCGCGAGGGGATGATGGAAGGTGAATGCCACCGTCGAATCATCATAGACCCGTCCCCGTGCGGGCAGGTGAATGAAACCGTCACGAGGGTGCCTTGCCTTGCGCGGCGTCTTCGTTGTGGCCGGGTGCCCGTTGCCGCCGCGCGGCCGCGGCGGCAACGTCGGCGCATGCCCGGGTCCAGCGGCGTAGAATGGACGCCGTGGCCGACGGCGCAACGGTGCGCCGTGCGGCATCAGGCAACGGGAGGCAAGTACTCCATGCACACGACGGTCGGCAATGGTGTCCTCGCGCGCAACACCGTGTTTGCATGGATCGCGCTGTTGACGGGTCTGGTGCTGCTGGTGCCCCTGGTCGCCATGCAATTCACGGCGGAAGTCGACTGGGGCGCCGCGGATTTCGTCGTCATGGGTGCGCTTGTTTTTGGCACCGGCAGCCTCTTCGTCCTGGTGGCGCGGAAGGTGCCCCGGAAGTACCGGCTGCCTGCCGCGGTCCTGTCCGTGGCGGCGTTCGTCTATGTATGGGCCGAGCTTGCCGTGGGCGTCTTTACTTCCCTTGGCAGCTGAGGCCAGGGTTGGAGTGGAGCGGCACTTGCTTGACGCGGTTCAGCCCCCAATGGTGAGCCTCGTCTCAAACCGTTCGTGCGAGTAAACACAGGTCTTCTGTTACCACGATGAAAGTTACCGGCCTCAACCATTACAATCTGCGTGCGCAGCGCGAAGTACTGGAAACGCTGCGTGCATTCTATTGCGATGTCGTCGGCCTCTCGGTGGGCGCGCGTCCGGCGTTCCGCAGTTTCGGGTACTGGCTGTATGCCGGTGCGCGGGCGGTGCTGCATCTTTCGGAGGCGCGGGCCGACGAGGAACGCCCGGTCGCGGTGAGCTCCACGTTCGACCACGTCTCGTTCTCCTGCACTGACGCGGCAGGGTACGAGGCCCGGCTCCGCACGGCCGGCATTGCCTACCGGACGGCAACCGTGCCCGGCACCGGCCAGAGGCAGTTGTTCTTCCGCGATCCGGCCGGCAACGGCGTCGAGCTGACGTTTTCGGCGTGACGTGACGCCACGGCGGCTACGCCGGCGTCTCCAGGGCACACAGGTGGATGTCGTCGCCGTCGACGCTGAGTACCGAGCCTTGTTCGTACCAGTCGCCCAGCACGATGCGTCGGGCGTCCCGGCCGTCGAGCGTGAAGTCGTGGATGGCGGGGCGGTGGGTGTGGCCGTGGATCAGGCGCGTGACGCCGGCCTGGCGCATGGCCTGTTCCACCGCGCCCTGATTGACGTCCATGATGGTTTCGTCGGTGCTGCCGGTGTGGGAGCGGCTTTCATCGCGCGACCGGGCGGCCAGCGCGCGGCGGGCGTCGAGCGGGGTGGCCAGGACCTGGGCTTTCCATTGCGGCGTGCGCACGCGGGCGCGAACCTGCTGGTATTCCACGTCGTCGGTGCACAGGGTGTCGCCGTGCATGAGCAGGGTGGGTGTGCCCTCGATGTCGTGGACGACGGCATCCTCCTCGATCAGGGTCATGCCGGCGCGGTCGGCGAAATCGTGCCCCATCAGGAAATCGCGGTTGCCGTGCATGAAGTACACCGGCACGCCGCGGTCGGCCAGCGCGTGGATGGCGTGGGCGATGCGGGCCGGCAGTTCGGCGTCGTCGTCGTCGCCGATCCAGGCCTCGACCAGGTCGCCGAGGATGTACAGGGCACCGGCCTGGCAGGCTTCGGGGCCGGCCAGGTAGCGCTCGAACAGGCGGGTGATGTGCGGACGGGCATCGTCCAGGTGCAGGTCGGCGAGGAACAGCGTGGCCATGGGTCAGCGCTTTTTCCCGGACTTGGCGGGTTTGGCCTTCGCCTTGGTCGTGCTCGTGGCTTTTGCCGGCGCGCTGGCCGCGCTGGCCGGTTGGGCGCCGACCACGCTGGCGCTCTCGATCACCACCAGCGGCTTGGGCACGTCGCCGGCGAAAGGCCCCAGCGCACGGGTGGGCAGGGTGCCGATCTTGTCGACCACATCCATGCCCTGGACGACCTTGCCGAACACGGTGTAGCCCCAGGTCAGGCCGCTTTGCTTGCCGGTGTAGTCCAGGCGGCGGTTGTCCACCAGGTTGATGAAGAACTGCGAGGTGCCCGAGTCCGGATCGGCGCCGCGCGCCACGGCCACGGTGCCGCGCAGGTTGCTCAGGCCGTTGTCCGATTCGGCCGGCACCGGGTCGCGCGTGCGCTTTTGCGTGAGCTGGCGGGTGTAGATGCCGCCCTGGATGAGGTAGCCCTGGATGACGCGATGGAACACCGTGCCGTCGTAGAACCCGGAGCGGACGTATTGCAGGAAGTTGGCCACGCTCTTGGGCGAGCGGGCAGGGAACAGCTCGATGGTGATGTCGCCTTCGCTGGTGTGCAGCAATACCTTGGGCAGATCCTGCGGAGCCTTGGCCGTGCTGGCGGCGGGGGCCGGCGTCTGGGCCGGGTGCGCGGCCAGTGCCGGGGGCAGGGCCAGGAGCAGGAGGGGCAACAGAAGTTTCAGCATGGCCGGACGCATTGGCAAAACCGTGGATTTCGGAGGGGCACCGTGCAGGCCGCATCATATCCAGAAAGTGCGTCGGGTGTCGGCGATCGTCCCGGCATGATCATTCCCGATGGCTGCCGTTGGGGCGGTCCCGGGTCTTGACGTGGCGCTTCTGCAATTCGAGCAGCAACGGCCGCAACTGGTTGATGTCGGCCTGGATGCGGGCGCGCTGGTAGTAGTTGAGGTCCTTGCTTCGGAGCAGGCGCTTGAGTTGCTGCATGGCATCGAAAGGCCGTCCGGCCAGGTAGCTGGCGTTGGCCCAGGCTTCGGCGGCGTTGACCTTCTCGCCCGCGATTTCGCTGGCGCGCGCATAGATCTGGAACAGTTGCGGCTCGTCGGTATCGTCGAGCAGGGGCTTGAGCAGATCGGCCGCCTGGCGTGCGCGGGGTTTCGATTTGTCGTGGATCAGTCCCTGGGCATAGGCCTGGACGATGGCCCGGTTCTGCGGCGACTGGGCATTCAACCGGGCGTAGATTTTCAAGGCCTGCGAAGTCTTGCCGGCGTGGACCAGTGCGTCGGCCTGCGCCAGGCACAGGGGCAGGCTGGACGGATATTTGTCCAGCAGGGGCTGCAGTTGGGCCAGGGCCCGATTGGCCTGGTGGTCGCGCGTGAGTGCCAGCGCGTAGCCGTAATGGTTCGATGGCACGCGGTCGAACCCGGGGTGCTGCATGTGGCCGCGATAGTAGTCCACGGCCTTGGACGGATCCAGGCTGAGCGCGCGGACCCGCTCGCGCATCAGCTTGTACAGGCTCAGGTGGGGATCGCCCTTGCCGGCGGCGGTCGGGAACAGCTCCTTCGGATTGGACACGAATTGCAGCGGGGCGGTGGTCTTTTTCCATTGTTCGAGACTGATCGGCGGCACCAGGGTGTCCTTGTCCTCGCTTTCCAGCATGCGCGCGCGCGCCTTGGCGTCGGCGATGCGCAGCAGCGTCACCGGATGGGTCTGCAGCAGGGCCGGGACGCTGTCGCCGCCGCCCAGGGTGTCCTGCATGCGCTGGAAGAAGCTGGCCATGGCTTCGGGGTTGTAGCCGGCGGCGGCCAGGGTGCGGATGCCGGTGCGGTCGGCCTCGATCTCGTCCTTGCGGGTGAAGTTGATCTGGCGCTGCTGGAGCAGGCCCATGCCCGCGGCCAGCACGCCGAGGCCGGCGTTGCCGCCCGAGTCGCTGTAGCCCTGGTAGCCGTAGGGATGGCCGCTGCCCTTGTCAGCGGCGCCGGCGACGATGGCGCCCAGCAGCACCAGCGCCATCAGCGGCGCGTCCTTCTTGGAAGCCTCGAAGGCCCGCTCCATGTGGTGCTGGGTGATGTGGCCGATTTCGTGCGCCATCACCGCGGCCAGTTCGCTCTCGCTGTGGGTCAGGTCGATCAGGCCGGCGTAGACGCCGATGTAGCCGCCGGGCACGGCGAAGGCGTTGATGTCCTGGGTCTTGACGACGAAGAAGGTGAATTTCTGCGAGGGATTGTCGCTGTGCGCCACCAGCCGGTAGCCCACGTCGTTGAGGTAGGCGTCCACCAGCGGGTCGTCCAGCACCATGTGCATGGCGCGCATCTGGTGCAGCATGCTG
>CAZMMO010000198.1:0-4356 GCA_964567365.1 uncultured Rhodanobacteraceae bacterium
GAAAAGCACTCGATGGACATCGCCGTGGCCGAGGACAAGCTCGCCCAAGCCATCGGGCGCGGTGGCCAGAACGTGCGCCTGGCCAGCAAGCTGACCGGCTGGCAATTGAACGTGATGACGCAGGAGGCGGTTGCCGCCAAGAGCGAGGCCGAACAGCAGGCCGCGCTGGAGCTGTTCATGGAGAAGCTGGAGGTGGACCAGGAAATTGCCGGCATCCTGGTGCAGGAGGGTTTTTCCAGCGTCGAGGAAATCGCCTACGTGCCGGCGGGCGAGTTGCTGGCGGTGGAAGGGTTCGACGAGGACATCGTCGAGGAACTGCGCTCGCGCGCCCGCGATGCCCTCTTGACCGAGGCGTTGGCCGTCGAGGAAGGCGTGGACGAGCACAAGCCCGCCGACGATCTGCTGGAACTGGAAGGCATGGACGAGGCCACGGCCTACGTGCTGGCCGGACGCGGCGTGGTTACCGCCGAGGACCTGGCCGACCTGGCCGTCGACGACCTGATCGACATCGACGGCATGGACGAGGAACGGGCGGCCGCCTTGATCATGACCGCGCGCGCGCCCATGATCGCGCGCCTGGAGCAGGGTGGCTGACGGTGCTGGGCACGTCCGGGAAGGACGTGTCGCGAAGGCTGAAATGCCTTCCACCACGGATGGCTCAACCGCCCGGTGATCCGGTGCGGAGCAGTCAGCGCAAAGATGCGGAGAAAGAGAACGATGTCGGACGTCACCATCAAGCAACTGGCCAAGGTCCTGGATATGTCTGCCGACAAGCTGCTGACGCAGCTTGGCGAGGCCGGCATGGAGTTCTCCGATCCCGAGGATGTCGTGAGCAACGACGAAAAGTCGAAGCTGCTGGACTTCCTGCGGAGCAATCACGGCAAGGCCGACCCGGCATCCGCCAAGAGCCGGGGACCCAGCCGCATCACCTTGCGCCGGCGCAAGGTCAGCGAGTTGAAGGTGTCTTCGGGCAGTGGCCGCGGCGCCACGTCCAAGACGGTCAATGTCGAGGTACGCGCCAAGCGCACCTATATCAAGCGTGGCGCGATCACGGACGATGCCGACGCCGTGAGCGAGCGCGAGGAGGCCCAGCGCAAGCTGCAGGAATCGCAGGAACAGCGCCAGCGCGAGGAGGCTGAACGCGAAGAGCGCAAGCGCCGGCGCGAAGAGGACGCGAAACGCGAGGCGGAAGAGCGGAAAGCCGCCGAGGCGGCGGCCGCGGAAAAGGAGCCCGCCGCGGAATCCGCGGCTGCGGCGCCGCAGGAGGATGCCGCGGTACCGGATGCCGGAAAGGCCGGTAGGGATGACGCGACCGCGGCCGGGTCCGATGCGGCCGCGGCCGGGAGCGAAGCCGAATCCGGGACCGCCGATGAAGCGCCGGCAGGCGACCGGGGAGCGTGGAGCACCCCCGTCATGCCGCAGATCCACGAGCGCCGCAAGCGCCGCCCCAAGCCGGCGGTCGCTGCCGCGGAAGACGAGGCCAGCGCCGTCGAGAACGCGTCGCCCGCGCGGGGCGGCCGCCGCGACCGGTCGCATGAGCGCGATCACGACCGCGAGGGCGATGAGAAGCGCGGGCACAAGCGCCTGGGCGCAGGCAAGCTGCACCTCAGCGAAAGCGAGCGCGCGCGCCGCAGCAGCAGCGGACGCCGTCATGCGCGCGCGGGCGCGGCACGTGGCGCGGCGGCGGCAAGCCAGCACGGCTTTTCCAAGCCCACCGCCCCGGTGGTGCGCGAGGTGGCCGTCGGCGAGGCCAACCTGGTCACCGACCTGGCGCAGAAAATGGCGGTCAAGGGTGCCGAGGTGGTCAAGGCGCTGTTCAAGATGGGCGTAATGGCCACCATCAACCAGACCATCGACCACGACACCGCCGTGCTGGTGGTCGAGGAACTGGGCCACAAGGTGGTGGAGGCCGAAGACAAGGGCGCCGAGGCCACGCTGCTGGAGCAGACCGCCGCCGTGGACGAGTCCGGGCAGAAGGAGCCGCGCCCGCCGGTGGTCACCATCATGGGCCATGTCGACCACGGCAAGACCTCGTTGCTCGACCACATCCGCCGCACCAAGGTGGCAACGGGCGAGGCCGGCGGCATCACCCAGCACATCGGCGCCTACCATGTGACCACCAGCAAGGGCGTGATCACGTTCCTGGACACTCCGGGACACGCGGCGTTCACGTCCATGCGCGCGCGCGGCGCCCGTTCCACCGACATCGTGGTGCTGGTGGTGGCTGCCGACGACGGCGTCAAGCCGCAGACCGTCGAGGCCATCGAGCATGCGCGTGCCGCCGGAGTGCCGTTGATCGTGGCGGTCAACAAGATCGACAAGTCCGGTGCCAACGTCGACAACGTCAAGCAGGGCCTGGCCAACCACGAGGTGGTGCCCGAGGACTGGGGCGGGGACGTGCAGTTCGTGCCGGTGTCGGCCAAGACCGGGCAGGGCATCGACGATCTGCTGGATGCCATTTCGCTGCAGGCCGAAGTGATGGAACTCGGGGCCGTGGTCGATGGCCGCGCCTCGGGTACCGTGATCGAGGCGCGCCTGGAGCGGGGCCGCGGTCCGGTGGCCACGGTGCTGGTGCAACAGGGCACCCTCAAGCGGGGCGACTTCGTGGTGTGCGGCGTCGAATACGGGCGCATGCGCGCGCTCATCGACGAGAACGGCGGGCAGACCGACGATGCCGCGCCGTCCATCCCCGTGCAGGTGCTGGGACTGTCCGGCGTACCGGCGGCCGGCGACGATTTCGTGGTCGTGGCCGACGAGAAACTGGCCAAGCAGGTGGCCGAGGAGCGTGCCCAGCGCCTGCGCGAGACCCGTCTGGTGGGCAAGGCCAACCGCCTGGAGGACATCATGGCGCAGATGGGCCAGGGCGAGGCGCAGCAGGTGCTCAACATCCTGGTCAAGGCGGACGTCCAGGGCTCCGCGGAGGCTCTGCGCGAGGCGCTTGGCGAAATCGGCAACGAGATGGTCAAGGTCAACGTCGTCGCTTCCGGCGTCGGCGGCATCACCGAGTCCGATGCAACCCTGGCCTCGGCTTCCAAGGCCTTGCTGATCGGCTTCAACGTGCGTGCCGACGCCTCGGCACGCAAGGTGGTCGAGACCAACGGCGTGGACCTGCGCTACTTCTCGATCATCTACGACGTGATCGACCAGGTGACCCAGGCGGCCTCCGGACTGCTCGGCAACGAGGTACGCGAGGAGATCATCGGTACCGCCGAGGTGCTGCAGGTGTTCCGCAGCTCCAAGTTCGGCGCCGTGGCCGGTTCCATGGTCGTCGAGGGCGTGGTCAAGCACAACAAGCCGATCCGCGTGCTGCGCGACCATACCGTGATTTTTGAAGGCGAGCTGGAGTCGTTGCGCCGGCACAAGGACAACGTCGAGGAAGTGCATGCAGGCACTGAATGCGGCATTGCCGTCAAGCAGTACGATGACGTCAAGGCGGGCGACCAGATCGAGTGCTTCGAGAGGATCGAAGTGGCACGTACGCTGTAACGCTGGCGCGTTCCAGCGCGGGAATGGGGAGTCGGGAATGGGAAAAGCCGGCTCCCTTGAACCGTCCCGCATTACTTCAACCCGCTTTCCACCATTCCCTATTCTCCATTCCCTATTCCCGTGCCAAGTAGAGACTTCAAACGCATCGACCGCATCAACGCCGAACTGCGCCGCGAACTGGGTACGCTGGTGCATGCCGCGGTGCGCGACCATGGGCTGCCTTCGGTCAGCGTCAGCGATGTCGAGACCACGAAAGACCTCGACGTCGCCACGGTGTGGGTGACCACGCTCGATCCGCAGCAGGCCGCCGAGGCCGTTGCCGCCTTGCGCGACATGGGCCACGAGTTGCGCCGCGAGTTGGCCCACAGCATCCGCCTGCGCCGGGTTCCCGAATTGCGCTTCAAGTACGACAGTTCGGTTGATCGCGGGGAGCGTATTGAGTTGCTGTTGCGGCGCGAGAAGGATGGTGGGGGGGTGTAGCTTTTTTTTTCGGGACCCGGGACCCGGGACTCGGGACCCGAACTTCGGCTGGTTCCGGCCGGGTGCGAGTACCGCGGTTTCGAAATGGCCGTGGCGGATTCGTGCAAAAAGAAAACCGCCAATCGCCTTGACCCGCAAGGATGTATGACACTTTCCTAGGAACGGGACCCGGGACTCGGGACTCGGGACCCGAACTTCGGCTGGTTCCGGTCGAGTGCGAGTACCGCGGTTTCGAAATGGTCGTGGCGGATTCGTGCAAAAAGAAAACCGCCAATCGCCTTGACCCGCAAGGATGTATGACACTTTCCTAGGAACGGGACCCGGGACTCGGGATTCGGGACCCGAACTTCGGCTGGTTTTGGCCGAGTGCGAACACCGTGGTTTCGAATT
>CAZMMO010000199.1:0-4346 GCA_964567365.1 uncultured Rhodanobacteraceae bacterium
CGACGATGGCGCCGGTGGGGCACACGTCGATGCAGCGCGTGCAGGTGCCGCAGTAGTCGCCGACCGGCGTGTCCACTGGCAACGGCAGGTCGGTGAACAGCTCGCCCAGGAAAAAGAACGAGCCGCCTTCGCGCGACAGGGTCAGCGTATGCTTGCCGCGCCAGCCCAGGCCCGCCTTCTGCGCCAGCGCTTTTTCCATGACCGGAGCGGAGTCGCAGAAGGCGCGGTAGCCGAACGGCCCGATCGCGGCCTCGATGCGGCGGGCCAGTTTCTGCAGGCGCTTGCGCATCAGCTTGTGGTAGTCGCGGCCCAGCGCGTAGCGCGAGATGTAGCCCAGTGCGCGGTTGCGTATGACCGCCCAGGACTGCTTGATGTCGGGTTGCGCGTAGTCCATGCGCACCGAGATCACGCGGATCGTGCCCGGGTGCAGCTCGGCCGGGTGCGCACGCAGGCGCGCGCGGCTCTGCAGCCAGCCCATCTGCCCGTGGCGGCCCGCCGCCAGGTAGTGTTCGAGGTGTTGCGCATCCTCGGCCAGGTCGGTGTCGGCGATGCCGGCCGCGGCGAAGCCCAGTTCGCGCGCCCAGCGCTTGATGTCGGCGGCCAGGCTTGCGTAGTCGATGGCGGAGGAGGGCTCGGACATGGCGTTCATTGTAGATGCTGTCCCTGTCGCCGAAGGGCTATGCTTCGGGTGTTGTTTCCCCATGAGAACCGGTCCGCCCATGTCCATCGATGTCACCCGCGCGTTGTACACCACGGCCCAGGTGCGGGCGTTCGACGCCTATGCGATCGACACGCTGGGCATCGGCGGTCCGGTGTTGATGCAGCGTGCCGCCGATGCGGCGCGGGAGGTATTGCACCGGCGCTGGCCGCGCGCGCGTCGCATCGCGGTGGCGTGCGGCCCCGGCAACAATGGCGGCGACGGTTTCCTGCTGGCCGCGGGCGCGCGCGCCACCGGCATGGACGTGACGGTGCTGGCGCTGACGCCGGATTCGCGCGGTGATGCGGCGCAGGCGCGTCGCGCATGCCTGGATGCAGGCGTGGACGTGGCGGACGCCGCGGATGCCGCGCCGCTGGCGCAGGCCGACGTAATCATCGATGCCCTGTTCGGCAGCGGCCTGAGCCGGCCCTTGCGGGAAAACGCCGCGGCGCTGGTCGAGGCCATCCACACCAGTGGCAAGCCGGTGCTGGCGCTGGACATCCCCTCGGGGTTGGACTCGGATACCGGCCATGCCGCCGGCGTCGTGGTGCGGGCGGCGGCCACGACCAGCTTCGTGGCCTGGAAGCGCGGGTTGTTTACGGGTCGGGCCGCCGAGGTCTGCGGCGAGCGCAGCCTGCATACGCTGGAGCTTCCCGATGCGGTATGGGCCACGCAGGAACCCGATGCCGTGCTGATGGACGGTGCGCCGCTGCCGCCGCGTCCGCGAGACGGGCACAAGGGACGTTACGGCCACGTGCTGGTGGTGGGCGGCGACGAGGGCATGGGCGGCGCGGCACGGCTGGCGGCGGAGGCCGCCTTGCGCGCGGGGGCGGGCCTGGTCAGCGTGGCCACGCGCGAGCGCCATGTGGCGGGCCTGCTGGCGGCGCGCCCGGAACTGATGCCGCGCGGCGTGGCCGGCGCCGTGGATCTGGCGCCGTTGCTCGAACGCGCCAGCGTGGTCGCGCTGGGGCCGGGCCTGGGACAGGCCGCCTGGGGACGCGACTTGTGGCAGGCCGTGATGGGTGCATCCCTGCCGCTGGTGCTCGATGCCGACGGGCTGAACCTGCTGGCGGCCACGCCGCGGGAGTTCCAGGATCGCCCGGTGGTGCTGACTCCGCATCCCGGCGAGGCCGCGCGCCTGCTGGCCTGCGATACTGCCGCCGTGCAGGCCGACCGCTTTGCCGCCGCGCGTACGCTGGCCGAGCGCTATCGGGCCGTGGTCGTGCTCAAGGGCTCGGGCAGCCTGGTGGCCGATCCCGTGGGGCGCGTGGCCGTGTGCCGCCACGGCAATCCCGGCATGGCCAGCGGCGGCATGGGCGACGTGCTCGGCGGTATCATCGCCGCCTTGCTGGCCCAGCACCTGCCGCCATGGCGTGCGGCCTGCCTCGGTACCGACCTGCACGCGCGTGCGGGCGACCTGGCCGCCGGCCGGGGCGAGCGCGGTTTGCTGGCCAGCGATCTTTTGCTTCCCTTGCGACGTCTGGTCAATGGCCTCGATGACTGATCCGATCGTGTTCACCCTTGCCGACGAAGCCGCCACCGCGACCCTGGCCACGCGCGTGGCCGCAGCCCTGGATGATGGCCTGGTCCTGTATCTGGACGGAGACCTGGGCGCGGGCAAGACCAGCTTCGCGCGCGCGCTGCTGCGGACCCTGGGCGTGGACGAGCGCGTCAAGAGCCCGACCTACAGCCTGGTCGAGTCCTATCCCCTGGCGCAAGGCCGCGCCTGGCACCTGGATTTGTACCGCATCGCCGACCCCGGCGAGCTGGAGTGGCTGGGGCTCGATGCCCTGACCGAGCCGGGCGCGCTGGTGCTGGTGGAGTGGCCACAGCACGGCGCGGGGGCTCTGCCGGCGGCGGACCTGATCCTGCACCTGGACCATGCCGCGGCCGGCCGCGAGGCCCGCCTGGAGCCGAAAACCCCGCGCGGGCGGACCGTTGCGGCGCGTTTATCTGCTTGAAATACCGAAGAAAGTGTCGATGCCGCGTGAGCCGGGGGGAAAGCCGGGCAAAACCGCCAGTTGGCCCGGATTCCTGACCAGGAGATAACAAAGTTGCCGCAGGTCACGGATTGCAAAGGAGTTTAGGCTTGCAATCGCTTTCACTTTGCAGTAACAATTCGCGCCATGAGGGGTTTTCGCCACATCGTGAGCGGCATGGCCTTCGTCGCCCTGGCGGCGGCGAGCAGCCTGTGCCTGGCTCGCGGCACCGGCCTGGAGTCGGTGCGCGTGTCGGCCAATGCCAGCCGGACCCGCGCCGTCATCGACCTGTCCGGCCCGGCCAAGTACAAACTTTTCCAGCTCTCCGACCCCGGCCGCGTGGTGCTGGATTTCGAAGACAGCTCGTTGGCGCAAGGGTTTGACGCCCCGTCCGACGTAGGCCTGCTCAAGGACATCCGCACCGGCCGCCACGGCAAGCATGGCGTGCGCATGGTGCTGGACCTGGACGGCCAGGCGCATCCGAAGAGCTTCCTGCTCGAGCCCAGCGGCAAGCACGGTTACCGCCTGGTGGTGGACCTGTACCCCAAGGGCGCGGCCGCGGCCGTGGACGGCAAGCCGCTCAGCGAGCGCCAGATCGCCACCCGCGCGGCCAAATTGCTGCACGGTGCGCGCAAGATCATCGTGGCCGTGGATGCCGGCCACGGCGGTGTGGACCCGGGTGCCCACGGCCCGCGCGGCACGCTGGAAAAGAACATCACGCTGAAGGTGGCCAAGGACCTGGCCGCGCTGATCGACAAGCAGCCGGGCATGACCGCCGTGCTCACGCGCAAGGGCGATTACTTCGTCCCGCTCAAGCGGCGCTACGAGATCGCGCGCCAGCACAATGCCGACCTGTTCATCTCCATCCACGCCGATGCCTACAAGAGCAGCGACGCCAAGGGCTCGTCGGTGTGGGTGCTGTCCACCCACGGCAAGGTCAGCGAGGCGGCGCGCTGGCTGGCCGACCGCCAGAACCGCGCCGATCTGCTGGGCGGCGTGTCGCTGGACGACAAGAGCGATTCGCTGGCCTCGGTGTTGCTGGACCTGCAGCAGGGCTACGCCATCCATGCCAGCAGCCAGATCGCCAAGAACGTGCTGCACGCCTTGGCCAAGCTCGGCCCCACCCATCGTGACCACATCGAGCGCGCCAACTTCGTGGTGCTGCGCTCGCCCGATGTGCCGTCGATCCTGGTCGAGACCGCCTTCATCACCAATCCCGTGGGGGAGCGCAAGCTGCGCAGCGCGGCCTACCAGGAAAAGCTGGCGGACGCGATCCTGAACGGGGTCAGGAAGTATTTCGAGCACACGCCGCCGCCGGGCACCTGGTTTGCCCTCCAGGCGCAACGCAAGCAGGGCAAGCTGGCGGCTGCCGGCAGCAAGTACCGCGTCAGCCGTGGCGATACGCTGTCCAGCATCGCGCAGCAGTACGGCGTGAGCGTGGACGCGCTGCGCACGGCCAACGGCATGAACGGCAGCGTCATTCGTGCCGGCACGGTGCTGACCATCCCGGCCAGCTGATCCGGGGCGCCCGTATCGCGTATCCTGTGCACCTTGGATTTTTCCGGGTGCCGCATGCCTTCGATCCGTCCCCTGCCTCCCGAACTGGTCAACCAGATCGCCGCTGGCGAGGTGATCGAGCGCCCGGCCTCGGTGGTCAAGGAACTGGTCGA
>CAZMMO010000200.1:0-1706 GCA_964567365.1 uncultured Rhodanobacteraceae bacterium
GCATCGACTACACCGATGCCATCGAGATCCTGAAAAAGTCCGGCAGGAAATTCGAGTATCCGGTCGCCTGGGGCGTGGATCTGCAGACCGAGCACGAGCGTTACCTGGCCGAGGAACACGTCGGTCGCCCGGTGGTGGTGATGAATTACCCTGCCGAAATCAAGGCGTTCTACATGCGCCTGAACGACGACGGCAAGACCGTCGGCGCCATGGACGTGCTGGCGCCTGGCATCGGCGAGATCATCGGCGGCAGCCAACGCGAGGAGCGCCTGGACGTGCTCGACGAGCGCATGCGGAAATTCGGCATCGACGCTTCGCACTACCAGTGGTATCGCGACCTGCGCCGCTACGGTACGGTGCCGCACGCCGGTTTCGGCCTTGGCTTCGAGCGTCTGCTGTGTTATGTGTGCGGCTTGACCAACATCCGCGACGCGATCCCCTATCCACGCGTCGCGGGGAGCGCCGAATTTTGAGGCGCCACCACGGCCAAGGCATGCCGGGACGCGTCTGCGCCCATCCGGCCTGCCACGCCGGACGCAAGGGAAGGCGTCCGGAATCCCTCTCGGTACCACCTGCTGACCACCATGTTGTCTCGCGCGCTTTTCCGCCTCTGCCTGCTCCTCCTGCCCGTCGTTTTCCTGGCAGCCTGCTCCCGTTTGCCGCTGCTGCAGGGGGGGCATCCCGGTGATGCGGAAACATCCTCGCTCAACCACTCCCGCCAGGCGCTGGCCACGGCCGACCTGTGCTGCACGCGGTTTTCCCAGTTCGATTTCAGCCGTGCGCTGCCCGGCCACCTCAAGCGCTTCGTGATCGGGCCCAAGCGCCCGGCGGCCGACTTCGGCGGTTCGCGCAGCTGGTTCCTCGCCTTCCACCTGCCGGACGGCGTGTCCCCGCCCTACGAGGTCCTGTTCAAGTCGACCCTGACCGGGCGCTGGCTGCACTACAGCTACCTGTTCGCGCCCAGCGTGGTAGTGCTGGACGCGGCCTACCGGCCGCTGCGCATCCATGACATCCAGCTTTGCGAGTATATGGGCTGGACCAAATCCACCAGCGGCGCCTTCGGGCACTTCACCATCAAGAACCCCGCGGCCCGCTACCTGGTGGTCTATACCTCCGGCGACCAGCTCTCGGGCAGCACCTACTGGGAACAGTCGCCCACGGCCTTTTCGGCGCAGTCCCCCGTGCAGATGGCCTCCGCGGGCAGCTTCCAGATCCCGCACGGACCCAACGGCACGCTCTACGTGGGCAAGCTCACGGACCAGTACCGCAAGACCGTCGACAACGCCATCTGCGGCAAACCCGACACCTCCGACGACATCGGCCTGATTCCGGAACTGCGCAACATGCTGCGGTCCGGCCACGGCCACTCGCGCTCGTGAGCCGGGCCGACGCATGATGCGGATCCTGTACCTGCTGCTTCTGATCGCCGGCCTGGCCGGCTTCGTCCTGCACCTGCTGGCCCAGTACCGGGTGGCGCGCATCCTGCACCAACGTTATCCGGACCAATGGAACATCGTGGCCGCTTCCGGCGACCGGCAGCACGGCAAGGTGCGCACCTACGCGCGACTGCAACGAGTGCTGCGATCCGACATCCCGGAAATGTTCGACGACGACCAGTTGACCCTGTGGCACCGTTGCTGGCGCTACGGCCCCTGGCTGGCCTGGCCCTGCTGGATCGGCGCGCTGGTACTGAGCATGGCCCTGGG
>CAZMMO010000200.1:1806-4326 GCA_964567365.1 uncultured Rhodanobacteraceae bacterium
GCCGGCTGGGCGGCCAGTACCGAGGCGGATAGTGCCAACCCGGCCACCGCCAATACCGTTGCTGCAAACTTGCGAATCATGGTCATGATCCTCAAAGGAAATACCATGGACCCGGCCGGAACCCGGCGTCTCGGGCGACATGGCCGAGCGAATTTGCGCCTGCCCGGGTATACGCGGGCTGAACGGAAAACGCGGGCCTGGACAGCCCGTCCGAAAGCCGCGGACGACTGGCTCCGGCCCGCCGGCCAAGGCCCTCCTCATGACCGTCCGTACCTTCGTTTTTGGCAGACAAAGGCGTATCGTGGCCGGGCTCGCGGTACCACGCAGCGAACCCGCCATCCACCGGGAGAACCGATGAACTCACTCAAAGACCTGCTGGCCAACAACCGGCAATGGGCCGAACACGTCACCACGCAGGATCCGGGCTTTTTCGAAAAACTCGCCCGGCAGCAGGCACCAAAGTACCTCTGGATCGGCTGTTCGGACTCGCGCGTCCCGGCCACCCAGATCGTGGATCTTCCCCCCGGCGAAATCTTCGTGCACCGCAACGTCGCCAACGTGGTCATCCACACCGACCTCAACGCCCTGAGCACCATCCAGTTCGCGGTCGACGTGCTCAAGGTCAAGCACATCCTGGTCGTCGGGCACTACGGCTGCGGCGGCGTCGGCGCGGTGCTGCAGAAGTCGCGCCTGGGCCTGATCGACAACTGGCTCAAGCACATCGACGACATCGCCCTCAAGCACGCCGACAAACTCGACCCGGCCTCCGCCCTGGAAGTGCGCCACGACCACCTGTGCGAGCTCAACGCCGTCGAACAGGCCGTGAACGTGTGCCACAGCACCATCGTCCGCGAAGCCTGGGACCGCGGCCAGCCGCTGGCCGTGCACGCGTGGATCTACGGCCTCAAGGACGGCTGCATCACCGACCTGGGCCTGGACGTGCGCGGGCACGAGCAATTGCCCCAGGCCTACAAGGACGTGCTGGCCAGCCTGGAAGAACGCTGGAAAGCCCACGCATGAGTGGCGGCGGACGCATCCGCACCGATGCCGCACCGACCCCGGCGGGGGCCTATCCGCATGCGCGCCGCGTCGGCAACCTGTTGTTCCTGTCCGGCGTCAGCCCGCGCGTACCCGGCACCAACGAGGTACCCGGCAACGTGCACGACGGGCACGGCAAGCTCGTCGCGCACGACATCGAGGCCCAGTGCCGGCAGGTGTTCGCCAACGTGCGCGCGGTGCTCGAAGCCGCCGGCGCGCGCCTGGAGGACCTGGTCGACGTGACCGTGTTCCTGACCGACCTGGAAGGCGACTTCGCCACCTTCAACCGCCTGTACGCCGAATGCTTCGGGAACATCGCCCCCACCCGCACCACCCTGGGCGTGAGCGCCTTTCCGTCACCGGTCGCCATCGAATTGAAGTGCGTGGCGGCACTGCCCGACTGATCCGTCCGCGTAGGACGGACACTGCCCGCCGGGCGGAAACCTCGATGGTGGGCGTTGCCCGCCCTACGCCAGCCGCAGGCAGGTTTCCAGCAGACGCCGCAGAATGGCCTGCACCGGGGCCGCGCGTTCGGGCAGGTAGGCGAAGCTCGTCTCGTCCATGTAGTTGACCTGCGCCAGCTCCAGTTGCACGGCATCCACGCCCTCGTCCGGGCGGCCGTAATGGCGCGTGATGTATCCGCCCTTGAAGCGCCCGTCGAGGACATGCGTATGCTGCGGTTGCGCCACCAGCTTCCGCTCCAACGCCGCGCGCAGCGCCGGGCGGCAACTGGCGCCGTCGGCCGTGCCGAGGTTGAAGTCCGGCAGACGGCCCGCGAACAGCATCGGCACCTCGGCGCGTATGGAGTGGCCTTCCCACAGCACCGCGTGGCCATGTTCCCTGCAAAGACGCGCCAGCTCTTCCGCCAGGCACTGGTGGTAGGGACGCCAGTAGGTCTCCACGCGCGTGACGATCTCGTCGGCCGAGGGGCCCTCGCCGTCGCGGTAGATCGGCTGGCCGTCGAACATCACTTCCGGTACCAGGCCGGTACCGCGCCGGCCGGGATACAAGGAACGGTCGTCCGGCGGACGGTTCAGGTCCACCACGTAACGCGAATAATGCGGACGCAAGATGCTGGCACCCAGTTCGCGCGCAAAGGCGTACAGGCGGGCGACATGCCAGTCGCTGTCCGGCGACTGGCGCGCGCGCGGATGCATGCGCGCGGCGATGGCCTCGGGAATCGCGCTGCCGTCGTGCGGCAGGCTGACCAGCAGCGGCGCCGTGCCGCGTTCGAGGGTGAAAATCTCCATGCGTCCAGTGTAATCCCCCGACAACACCCCCAGCCTCCGCCGTTGTAGGGCACCTCGAAAAACTGCCCATTTGCCCGTCATTCCTGCGAAGGCAGGAATCCAGTGCCTTTATCTTCAATAGCTTAAAGACGCTGGACCCCAGCTTTCGCTGGGGTGACGGGTTTTTTCGAGGTGCCCTGTAGGAGCGCACCCGGGCGCGACGGGCTCAAGGCTCATTGAGCGCTGAGCCCGT
>CAZMMO010000201.1:0-4312 GCA_964567365.1 uncultured Rhodanobacteraceae bacterium
TGAGCCCGTCGCGCCCAGGTGCGCTCCTACACACACACGATCGGGGCTCGGTGGCATCGCGTTGCCAGGCCGGATGACCTGCCAGCCAGGTGGCTTGCACGATGCGATCGTCGCCCAGGGTCATCAGCACGGCCAGATACTCCTGCAGCGATTCCGACTGCTTCGTGCGGAAAGCAAGCAGCGGGGTCGCGCCCGGGTCGAGCACCGTGAAATCGGCCTCACGGCCGGCTTTCAGGCTGCCGATGCGATCGTCCAGATCCAGTGCGCGGGCCGCGCCCAGGGTGGCCAGATACAGCAGTTGCGGTGCCGTCACCGCATGCCCGCGCAATTGCGACACCTGATAGGCCGCCCCCGCCGTGGCCGGCAACGAGAAGCTGGTGCCCGCGCCGATGTCGGTGCCCAGGCCGACATGCACGGGACAGCGCGGATTACAGGCCTCATGCAGCCGGAACAGACCGCTGCCCAGGAACAGATTGGACGTGGGGCAATGCGCGATCGCGGCGCCGCGGTCGTGGCAGCGCCGCAAGCCGGCATCATCCAGGTGCACGCCGTGCGCGAACATTGCGCGGCGCCCCACCAGGCCATGGTGGTCGTAGATATCGAGGTAGTCGGCACGTTCGGGATACAGCCGCGCGACCGCCTCGATCTCGTCCCGATTCTCGGCCAGGTGCGTGTGCACCCAGGTATCGGGATACGCCTTCCACAGGGCCCCGGCGGCTTCGAGCTGTTCCGGCGTGCTGGTGATGGCGAAGCGCGGCGTGATCGCGTAGCCCAGCCGGCCGCGACCATGCCAGCGGCGGATCAATGCCTCCGAATCGTCGTAGCCTTGGCGGGCCGTGTCCAGGAGCGCGACGGGCGCGTTGCGGTCCATCAGCACCTTGCCGGCGATCAGCCGCATGTCGCGGCGTTCGGCTTCCTCGAACAAGGCATCGACCGACTGCGGCCAGGTGGCCGCGAATACCAGCGCGCTGGTGGTGCCGTTGCGCAGCAGCTCGTCGCAGAACAACCGGGCCACGGCATCCGCATGCATCTTGTCGGCAAAGCGCTGCTCTTCCGGAAAAACGTAACGGTCCAACCAGTCCAGCAGCTGCTTGCCGAAGGCGCCGACGATGCCGGTCTGCACGTAATGCACGTGGCAGTCGATGAAACCGGGCACAATCAATGCATCCGGGTAATGCGCCACGACCGTGCCTGCGGGCACGCGGTCGTGCAGTTCGGTCCAGGCGCCGACGGCTTCGATCCTGCCGTCACGGCACAACAGCAGGCCGTCGGGCTCGCTCCACAGCGCCGCCTCGTCGCCCACGGCAAACGGATTGTCGCGCAGGCACACCAGACGGCCGCGCACGGCGGTGACAGGTGATCGGGAGGCAGGTTGGTTCATCGCCGCCTACGGTACCCGAAAACCCTGGCGTGGAGGTGCGGCCATGATTCACGCAAGGCGGGCACGGCCCGCCATCCGATGCCTATGCCGGCGGGCAGTGCCCGCCCTACGAGGATCCCTTGTCCTCGTGTACCGGTGTCAGGCGCAGGTCCTGGAAGTCGAAGCTGAAGTCCGTGCGCGGCGAAGCCGGCTGCATGCGCACGCTGCGGATCTTGCCGTCCGGGGTCAACGCAAAGGTGACGAAGGCGTCGGCGTTGAGCGAACGGTCGCGCCAGCGCACCAGGAAGGTATCACGCGACCAGTGCGTCATGTCACCCAGCAGTTGCCTGGTATGGGCGAACTGCATGACCAGCTTGCCGTCATGGTCGGTGATGACGACGTTGCCGTACCACGGATCGTGGTAGGTGCCGGCGTAGTCGGCCAGGGGCAGCGAAGGACCGGCGTTCTTGTCGCGCGCGGCCAGGTGCTTTTGCCAGGATTCGTCGGCGCGCGCCACATCGCGGGCATCGACCTTCTGGTACACATCGACCCAATCGGTCTTGCCCGCGTGCAGGTAGGCGTCGAGGACGTGGTTGGTGATGGCGTTGAAAGCCGCGCCGGACTGCGCGTTGGTCAGCACCACCATGCCCAGGCCCAGGTCCGGGATCATCGTCACGCGCGAGACGAATCCGGGCCAGCCGCCGGTGTGGTAGACCATCTTGTGGCGGCGGTATTCGGACAGGTGCCAGCCCTCGCCGTAGCCCTCGTACTGGGGAGTGATGGCCGCCAGGGCGGGAATCTTCGACTCGCGCGGCTGGATCGCCGTCTGCACCGACCACATCTCGTGATGCCGCGCCTCGCTGAACAGGCGCCTGGGCGAACCGTCGGCCTTCTTGCCGTATACCCCGCCGGCAAGCTGGGTGATGATCCACTTGGCCATGTCGTGCACGCTCGAATAGATGCCGCCGGCGCCGGAATTGTTCGACCACGACAGCTTGGCCATGGGCTTGAGGGTCTTGAAGTCGTACTTGGCGTAGCCGGTGGCGACGTCATGGTCGCCCGGCTTGATGTAGGTGTAGTTGAAGCGCGTGTCGTGCATGCCCAGCACGTCGAAGATATGCGACTTGACGAACTGCCGGTAACTCTCGCCCGACACGTTCTCGATGACCATCGCGGCCACGCCGAACAGGATGTTGTCGTAGAAATACCGCGCGCGGAAACCGTACTTCAACGGCACGTGCGCCAGATGCTCGACCACCTGCCTGCTGGTGTAGTCGGTGGTCGGCCAGTACAGCAAATCGCCCGCGCCCAGGCTCAGGCCGCTGTGGTGGGCCAGCAGGTCGCGTACGCGCATTTCGTGGGTGACGTACGGATCGGACATGCGAAACCAGGGCAGATACTTGACGACCCGCCCGCCCATGTCGAGCTTGCCCTCGTCGGCCAGGATCGACAGCGAGGCGGCCGTGAAGGCCTTGGTGTTGGAGGCAATGGCGAAGATGGTGTGCGCGTCGACCGGTTGGCCGCTTTTCACGTCGCGCACGCCGTAGCCCTGCTCCAGCACCACCCGGCCGTCCTTGACGATGGCCACGGCGATGCCGGGCACGTCGAAGGTCTTGCGCACGCGATCGACGAAGGCGGCGAAATCCTTGCGGTTGATCGGCTGTACCGCACCCGTGCGTTGCGGCAGGTTCACGGGCATGCTGCTGGCCGGCGGCATGGCCTGCATCGCCATGGCCGGGCTGGCGCAGGCAAGGACGGCAATCGACGACGCAAGGGCGGCCTTGCGCAACAGCGTGGTCACTGACATGGCGGTCTCCTCGATGATCCCCGGTTCGGTCCGCCGCGGCGGGCAATGAAATCGAACCCAAGAATACCCGACAATCACCGTCCGCTGCCGGCTGGCCAATACACCAGGCGAGGACTTCTTTCCTGGTCACGCACAACCCGCAATCCCCCTGTAGGAGCGCACCTGGGCGCGACAGCATCAGCGTTCAATAAACCTTGAGGCTGTCGCGCCCGGGTGCGCTCCTACAGAGGAATCCTGAAAGCCATGAATCGTGGATGCTTCTGATTCGTGGTTTTCGAGATTCCCTTGGGGGTTGTCGCCGACGTGGCTTATTCTGACCTGGGCTGACGAACCTCGGCGCCAACCCGTGCCGGCCTTGCCGGAATGCCGTTCGTTCCGGACGCCCGCCCGCCGCCACAGGTCTGTCTCATGCATACCAGCTTCCTGGTCATCGACAACTTCCTCAACAACATCGACCAGGTTCGCGAGGCCGCGTTGCGGATGACCTACCCGCCGGACCCGCAAGCCGCCTATGCGGGGCGCAATTCGCTCGAGCAGATCGACATCGACGGGCTGCAGGCGCACGTCAGCCGTTGCGTCGGCGAGGACCTGCGGCCCATGCCGCCGCCTGATTCGCACGGCAAGTGCCGCATCACCCTGGCCGGGGAGACCGGTCGCTCGAACGTGCACGTCGATCCGGGCGTGCACTGGGCCGGGGTGCTCTATCTGAGCCGGCCCGAAGATTGCCGCGGGGGCACGGAGTTCTTCCGCCACCTGCCGACCGGCAGCGACCACGCTCCGCTCAACGAACGGCAACTGCGGGATATGGGCTATTCGGGAACCGACGCGATGTACCGCGACATCCTCGGCCGCGACAGCACCGATGAATCCAAATGGGAACGCACCATGCGCATCCCGATGCGCTACAACCGCCTGGCCCTGTACCGGCCCTGGCTGTGGCACGCGGCGGGAGCCGGCTTCGGCGACTGCCTCGCCAACGGCCGGCTGGTGTACCTGGTCTTTTTTGGACGCGCGGCGTGATCCGGCGGGGCCGTCGTCCGCGCGCCCTGCGGAACGCGGGCGACGGATGGCCGCTTCATTCCACGTGGTTGAACTCCGGCATGGCCTTGA
This sequence comes from uncultured Rhodanobacteraceae bacterium, assembly GCA_964567365.1. Lineage (GTDB taxonomy): Bacteria > Pseudomonadota > Gammaproteobacteria > Xanthomonadales > Rhodanobacteraceae > Oleiagrimonas. The sequence continues at coordinate 4,278 of CAZMMO010000201.1, forward strand.
ACAACTGCCCCTTGCGCCATTGCTCCGCGCCGGGA
>CAZMMO010000202.1:0-4306 GCA_964567365.1 uncultured Rhodanobacteraceae bacterium
TCGGTCGCCACCATCATCTCCTACCTGACCGGCCCGGTCAGCGTCATGACCCTGCGCCGCGTGGCCCCGGACCTCAAGCGCCCGCTGCGCATCGCCGGCATGCCGGTGCTGGCCTGCGTCGCCTTCGTGTTCTCCACCGAGTTGCTGTACTGGGCGCGCTGGCCGTTGACCGGCCAGATCATCCTGCTGATGGTGGTCGCGCTGCCGGTGTATCTATACTTCCAGCACAAGGCCCGGTGGCACGATTTCCGCCGCCAGTTGGACGGGGCATGGTGGCTGATCTTCTACCTGCCGGTCATCGCCCTGATCTCCTACCTGGGCAGCGCCACCTTCGGCGGTCGCAACCTCATCCACTACGGCTGGGACCTGGTCGTGGTCGCCCTCGTCGGCGTGGCGTTCTATTTCTGGGGCCTGAAATGCGGCTGGCGAACGCCCTCGGTGGAAGCCATCCAGCAGGAGGCCCAGGAACACCCCGACGCGATCATGGTGCCGCCGGACGAGGAAGAAGCCGAGCGCATCACCGGGCATTGACCGCCACCCGGCGCCTCGCCGGGGCACGCACGTAGGAGCGCACCCGGGCGCGACTGGCACAAGGCTCAATGAAACGTTGAGGCTGTCGCGCCCGGGTGCGCTCCTACACACAACACACACGGGGCGTGATTTTCAGGGCAAATCCAGGATGTCGCCCAGCAGCGCCTGTGCGGTGACTTCCGCGCCGGCGCCCGGGCCCTGGATGACCAGCGGTTGCGTGTGGTAACGCGAGGTGGTGAGCGCAAACTGGTTGTCGGTGCCGGAGAGGACAGCGGCCGGGTGGCCCGGAGCCACCTCGACCAGACCCACGCGCGCCTGGCCGTGCTGGTCCAGGCGGGCCAGGTAGCGCAGGACATGCCCGCGCGACTTCGCCTCGGCATGACGCGTGGCCAGCGGCTCGTCCAGGGCGTCGGCGGCGGCAAGGAACGCTTCCGGCTCCAGGTCACGCAGGGTTTCGGGCACCAGGTTCTCGACCACGACCTCATCACCGTCCAGGGGAAAGCCGGCGGTGCGGGCCAGGATGAGCAGCTTGCGCGCCACGTCCTGGCCGGACAGGTCCATGCGCGGGTCCGGCTCGCTGTAACCGAGCTCACGCGCCCGGCGCAGCAGCTTCGAAAACGGTTCGCTGCCGTCATAGGTGCTGAACAGCCAGCCCAGCGAGCCCGAAAAAACGCCTTCGAGCGTCAGCAAGGCATCGCCGCAGGCATGCAGGCGGCGCATGGTGGCGACCACCGGCAGCCCGGCGCCCACGGTGGCGGCATCGCCGTAGCGCGTCCTGCCGGCGCGCTGCGCGTCTTCCAGTTCGCACCATGCCTGCAGGGGCCCGCCATTGGCCGCCTTGTTGGCCGTGACCACGTGGTAACCGTGCGCCAGCCATTGTGCATGATGCGCCGAGGCCTGCGGCGAGGCCGTGGCATCCACGATGACGCGGAACGCGGCGCCGCTGTCATCCAGCGCCTGCAGCAACGCATCGTTGTCGCGCGCCTCGCCGCCATGGTCCAGATGCTCGCGGATGCGGCGTTCGCGCAGGTGTTCCGGACGGGTCTGCTGGAACCGCGAATTGGCCACACCCACCAGGTGCAGCGCGGATGCGGCCGGCGTGCCGAGCAACTTCAGGAAGGCTCCGCCAACGACACCCGTACCCAGCAGAACCACGGCGATCCTTGCGTCAACGGCGCGATGGGGATGCCCGATCGCGCCGTTGTCGATACCACTTGCCACTACATTCATGCAGACACTCGACAGGCAGGTTTTTTCACGGCCACGGCACGCGCCAATGCGGCCTCCAGGTCACGCAACAGGTCATCGCCATCCTCGATGCCGACGGACAGCCGCAGCAGGCTGTCGGCAATGCCGGCGCGGCGGCGGGCCTCCGGAGCCATCGAAGCATGGGTCATGCTGGCCGGATGGGCAACCAGGCTTTCCACGCCTCCCAGGGATTCGGCCAGCGAGAAGTACTCCAGGCCGTCAAGGAAGGCGCGCAAGCCCTCCTCGTCGCCATCGAGCTCGAAACTGAGCATGGCACCGAATCCCGACTGCTGACGCGCGGCCAGCGCATGGTTGGGATGCGACGCCAGGCCCGGGTAGTACACCTTGCGCACGCCCGCATGACCCTCCAGAAGATCCGCCACGCGCGCGGCGTTTTCCTGGTGCACGCGCAGGCGTGCGCTCAGGGTGCGCAGTCCACGCAAGGTGAGAAAGCTGTCGAACGGCGCGCCGGACAGGCCCACGCAGTTGCTCCACCACTTCACCTGCTCGGCCAGTTCGGGCGTGCCCGCGACCAGGGCGCCGCCGACCACGTCGCTGTGGCCGTTGATGTACTTGGTGGTCGAATGCAGCACCAGGTCCGCACCCAGAGCCAACGGCTGTTGCAGGGCCGGCGACAGGAAGGTGTTGTCGACCAGGCACAAGGCACCGGCGGCATGCGCGGCCTGCGCCACGTGGCGGATGTCGGTGATGCGCAACAGCGGATTGGACGGGGTCTCCACCCACACCAGCGACGGCTTGTTGGCCAGGCCGGCGGCCAGCGCGGCCGGGTCGGTGAAATCGGCGAACTCCAGTTCGAAGCGGCCCTTCTTCGCCCAGGCGTCGAGCAGGCGCCAGGTACCGCCGTAGCAGTCGTGCGCGGCCAGCACGCGACCGCCGGCAGGCACCAGTTCCAGCGCCAGCGCCACGGCGGCCATGCCGCTGGCCACCACGGCGCCGCCCGCGCCGCCCTCCAGCTCCGACAGCGCATCGACCAGCAGGTCGCGCGAAGGATTGCCGCTGCGCGAGTAGTCGTATTCCCGCTTCTTGCCGAAGCCCTCGAAGCTGTAATTGGTGGACAGGTGCAGCGGCGGCACGATGGCGCCATGCTGGCCGTCGGTTTCGATGCCGGCGCGCACGGCGCGGGTGGAAGGGGAACGGATGCTCATGGAGTTCTCGAATTCGTGCAAACAGTGAAGAATTGTGATCTTGGGTCTTGGTGTAGGAGCGCACCTGGGCGCGACAGGCTTGAGGCTCACCGAACGCCGATGCTGTCGCGCCCGGGTGCGCTCCTACGGCAACATCGACGGGGAGGGATCGTCGGCGAGCGCGGTGCGCAGCAAGGGGGTCAGAGTGGCGGCTTCCTTGAGGAAGCCGTCATGGCCATACAGCGACTGGACCACTTCCAGGCTGGCCGGTGCGCCCAGTTCACGCTGCAACTCGCACAGGTCGCTCAGCGGCACCAGGCGGTCGGTGGCAAAGCCGATCAGCGTGGTGGGCGTACGCACAGTGGCGGGGTCGACGGCGTGCAGGTCGATGGACTCGGACAGCGACAGGTAGCGCGCCGGATCGAAATGTTCGGCGAACTTGCGTCCGGCATGCTCCAGATAGTCTTCCACCGGCAGGCGGTAGCGGCCATCGAAAAACTCGGGCTCGCCGGTGAAACGCTGCGCGAATTCGCCGCTGCCGCGGTAGGTGGTCATGGCCAGTTGCCGCGCCAGTGAGGTAGCCGCATCCCTGCACCCGTTTTCCAGCCCCAGGCGCAGGATGCCGCGCTGGATCGAGCGCTGGGCCGTGGACAGCGGATGCGGCCGATGGGCTCCGGCCAGGGCGACCAGCCGCTCCAGGCGATGGCCATGGCGGGAGGCGAACGCCAGGCCGGTCATGGCACCGTAGGACGCGCCCACGAACGCCTTCACCGAACCGATGTGCAGGGCATCGAGCAAGGCCGCGATGACGTCGGCCTGGTCCTCGCTCGACACCGACGTCGTGCCGAGGTCGCCGGCCGATATCCAGTCGATGGACAACACCCGTACCCGGTCGAGGTCGATCGCCTTGCCGGCGCCGACCAGATCGTCCCACCAGCCATCCTCATCCCTGTCGTCGGTACGGCACACCTGCCGACCGGCCGAAATGCCGCCCTGCACGACCACCGTGGGCGCGCCCGGCGTCCCGGTCCACAGGTAGCGCACTTCGACGTCACGCCCGCTGTCGCCGTACTTGGGCATCAGACGCAGGTGCCGGCTCGCGCGGACGCAACAGAACGAACCGCGCACCGGAGCGGCGGTCTTCGATGCGCCGGTGGCAACGCTGGTCAGTGGTACGGCTTCGAGTGGCATGTGGTTCTCCAAAAACACGGCCATCGAGCCTGCGGAGAACCGGAAGAAAGGGGTTGCCAGCCACGTGACTGGCGACTCATCTTTCGGTGGATGGAGCATCCCCGCAGGAGTTGGCACCGTGACGGCACTTGCGTGCTGACGGGTTGCCCCGGCATCAAAGGGCCTGTCCCTCCGCCGGTCTCGATGAGAAT
>CAZMMO010000203.1:0-4301 GCA_964567365.1 uncultured Rhodanobacteraceae bacterium
GGTGGTCAATCGTCCCGCTTGCGGGCTTCGTACATCGGGATGCCGATGTCGCGTCCGCGCGGGCGGTCGCCGATGCCCATGCCCATGCGCAGGCCGCGGCCGATGCGCTGGGCGTAGTCGAGCATGATGTCGGCCGCGTCCGCGTCCATGATCTCGGGTACGGTTTGGCCCCACAGCTCCAGCCAGCGCTCGAAGTGCTCGCGTCCGATCGGCAGCGGGCGGTGCTTGGCCATCGGATTGCCGCGATAGCTGCCCGCGCGCAGGGCCACCGAGCACCAGAAATGCGTCAGCAGGCGCTTGTGCTCGTTCCAGTCGGCCACCACGGCATTGAATACCGGGCCGATCAGGTCGTCGGCGCGAACCTTGTCGTAGAAGCGGTCCACGAGGGTGGCGATATGCGCTTCGTCGAGGCTGGCGGCGGTCGGGGTCTGCAGGGAAACAGTCATGAGTGAAGGATAACGGGGATGGCCGGCCGCCTGCTTGACGTGCGTCAGCGTGGCACCCCGTCCGGGTTGATGCGGATCAGTGCACGGATGCCCCTGCGGGCGCAAAGTTTGCGTGTATCGCAAGCTTGGGAGCCAGGCCATGACCCACGTCGTCACCGACAACTGTATCAATTGCAAGTACACCGATTGCGTGGAGGTGTGCCCGGTCGACTGCTTCCACGCCGGGCCCAATTTTCTGGTCATCGATCCGGACGAGTGCATCGACTGCACCCTGTGCGTGGAAGAGTGCCCGGTGGGCGCGATCTTCCACGAGGCGGACGTGCCGGCGGGGCAGGAAAACTACCTGGCCGTCAACGCCGAGCTGGCGCCGCTGTGGCCGGTGCTGACCGAGCGCATCGACGCGCTGGAGGGGGCCGACCTGTGGGACGGCATCCCCGACAAGCTGCCCCTGCTCAAGCGCGAGTAACCGGCCGCGTGTCCCGGGTCCCTTGTGTCGTGTAGGAGCGCACCCGGGCGCGATAGGCTCAGAACTCATTGAGCGCTGAAGCGTGGGCCGGTCACGGCAAGATCAGATCTTCTACGGGGCGGGACGGGCTCAAGGCTCAATGGAACGCTGATGCTGTCGCGCCCGGGTGCGCTCCTACAGTAGGGGCCCGGCATGTGGTCGGGCCGAGCGAGTACAAGCGTCTATTGCACGCTCAACGTGCCGTGCATCAGCGCCTCGTGTCCCGGGAACGAGCAGAAGAACACGAACGGGCCGTGCTTGAGCGCGCTGGTCGGGAAGGTGACGCTGTCGGACTGGCCGCCGCCGATGAGCTTGGTGTGGGCGATCACGCGCTTGTCGCCCGGCTTGAGATAGCCGTTGGCCAGGCCGGCCTTGGCGGCATCGGCCAGCACGGCCTTCTCGTTGGCCTTGGTGGTCAGTACCCAGTCGTGGCCCATGGCGGCGCGCGGCAGCTTGCCGGTGTGCTTGAGGGTCACGGTGAATTTCGAACATGTTTTCGGTACCGTGATGCTGGACTTGTTGTACTGCATCATGTCGTTGGCTTCGATGGTGGTGCTGCAGTGGTCGGCGGCCCACAGCGGGGTCGCGATCAGGCCGAGCAGGGCCAGGGCGAACAGTTGGCGTTTCATGCTTGTGTCTCCTTGGAGGATGGGCGCCCGATGTCCGTGCCGGTGGCCGGCGCGTCGTCCGGCAGCGGGTCCGGGTCATCGAGCAGGGGAAGAATCTCGGGTGTTTCGAGATTGCGGAACTGGCCGTGGCGTACCGCCCAGAAGAACAGCGCCACGGCGATGGCCACCAGCAGCAGCGTGACCGGGATCAGGGCGACGAGCGCGTTCATGCCAGGCGCTCCTGCAGAGGTCGCCGTTCGGCGGGGATGGGCTCGACCGGCAGTTGCATGCGCAGCACGTTGAGCACCACCACCAGCGAGCTGACCGACATGCCCAGCGCGGCCAGCCACGGCGGCACCAGTCCGGCCGCGGCAAACGGGATGGCGAGCAGGTTCCAGGACAGGCCCCAGCGGCGGTTCCAGCGCAGCGTGCGCAGGGTGCGTCGCGCCGTGCGGCGGGCCAGCAGCAGATCGTCGAGCCGGCCTTCGACCAGGATGTCCGCCTGGTGCCGCGCCAGGTCCGTGGCGTCGACCAGGCTTGCCGAGACGTCGGCGGCGGCGAGGGCGGCGGCATCGTTGCTGCCGTCGCCGACCATCAGCACGGTGTGGTCCTCGCGTTGCAGCGCGGCGATGGCGGCATGCTTGTCGGCGGGCGACTGGCGCGCACGCCAGTCCGCGATGGCGAGGCGGTCGGCCAGGGTCTGCACGCGTGCCGGAGCGTCGCCGCTGGCCAGGATCGGGACCACGCCGTCTGCGGCAAGTGCGTGCAGCAGATGGGTGGCGCCGGGGCGGAGCGTTTCGTGGACGGTGAAACGGGCCAGCACTGTGTTCGCGTCCTCCAGCCAGAGGGACTCACCGTCGTCGGAAGGCGTCGTGCGGGGTCGGCCCAGGTGCAGGCGTTGTCCAGCGATGATGCCCGATACGCCACGGCCCGCTTCCACCCGCACGTCCCCGACCGGCGGTACGTCGCGTCCGGCGTGGGCGCGGGCCAGGGCGCATGACAACGGATGACGGCTTTCGCGCGCCAGGGCCACGGCGGCCGTCAGCGTGGCGTCCGCATCGAAGGGCGGCTGTGGATGCGGCGTGAAGTCGCCGATGCCGGGACGGGTGAGGGTGCCGGTCTTGTCGAACACGGCCCGGTCCACGCGGGCCAGCGCAGGCAGGGCGCGCGGACGAACGACGCGTACACCGGCGCGCGCCAGCAGCGTCACGGCGCGGGTCAGGGTGGCCGGAGCGGCCAGGGCGAAGGCGCAGGGGCAGGTCACGACCAGTACCGCCACGCAGGCATCGAAGGCGCGAGCGGGATCGCGCCAGAGCCAGAAGGCCAGGGTCAGCGCGGCCAGCGTGACAGTGCCGAGGATGAAGGCGGAAACCGTGGCAGGCTGGATCGCCTCCATGCCGTCCCGGCGGCGCCGCGCCGCGCGGGTCAGTTGCTGCAGGCGGGCCAGGCTGGTGGCGGCGCCGGTGCGAGTGACCTCCAGCTCGAGCGAGCCGTCCAGCACCACGCTGCCGGCGGCGACGTCCTCGCCCCGCACGCGCGTTTGCGGGCGCGACTCGCCGCTGTGCAGCGAGGTGTCCAGGCGCGCCCGGGCGTTTTGCAGCACGCCGTCCACCGGTACCACCGCACCTTCGCCGACGTGGATGCGCTCGCCCGGTTCCAGCTCGGCCACGGCCACGGTTTCGCGCCGGCCCGCGACCAGGCAGCGGGTGGCGGTCAGCGGCACGGCCTGTTCGGCCGCGCGTACCTGGGCTTGTTGCCGGTGCCGGGCGCGCAGTTCGAGGTAGCGTCCCAGCAGCAGCGCAAAGATCAGCATGGCGGCCGAGTCGAACCAGATCGGGCCGTGGCCGCGCAGCGTGTTGACGGTGCTGGCCAGATAGATCAGTGCCACCGCGAGCGCGATCGGCACGTCGATGCCGGCGCGTTTCGCGCGCAGGTCGCGCAGCGCGTGGCGGAAGAACGGGGCGCCGGCGTAGAAGATGGCCGGAGTGGCGGCGAGCATTTCCAGCCAGCGGAACAACTGTACGGTGGTGGCGTCCACCGCCTCGGCAAGGTCAAGGTAGAGCACCAGCGCGAACATCATCGCCTGCATGGCGCAGATGCCGCCGACCAGCAGACGCTTGAGCGCGTCATCGGCGGCGCGGCGGCCGGCGTCGTCCAGCGCCTCGCGTGCCAGCGGCGTGGCCGCGCAGCCGGCACGCTCGCAGGCGTGCAGGATCTGCGGCAGGTCCGTGCGCACGGGATCCAGGCACAGGCGGATGCGCCGTGACGGAGTGTCCACCTCGACACGGTTGACTCCCGCGAGCGCGGCCAGGTGTTGTTCCAGGCGCAGCGCCTGCCAGCCGGTGTCGAGCGAGGGTACGCCCAGCGCCAGCACGGCCAGCCCGTCGCGGCGTGGCGCCAGCACCTGCGCCAGCAGGGCCGGACGGGTCCAGATGGCGTGGCGGTCGGCGGTCATGGCGTGCCCGTTCCCGTGCTGCTGGACGGGGCGGCCAGCGGCATGCCGAGCAGGGTAGGGGTGTCGCCGTGCGTGGGCACGTCGGTGTAGCGGCTGGAAAGCGCGATCGTCCAGAGGCAACCGGCCAGGATCGCTCCGGTAATGGCGATGCCCAGCCAGGCGACCGGTTGCCGGTACCAGCGGGCGCTCCCCGTGGCGTTGTCATTCGGCCGCGTCATGGCCTTGCCGCGAGAGGTGGTAGACGTAGGCCGCCAGCACGTGGATCTGGCTGTCGGTGAGGCGCTTGT
>CAZMMO010000204.1:0-4298 GCA_964567365.1 uncultured Rhodanobacteraceae bacterium
GCCTACGACGCGCTCAAGCAGGCCTGCTACGGCGCCCAGGCCGACCGCCTGCTGTTGGTGCAATACGAAACACTGGTCAGTGCTCCCGCCAAAACGATGCAGGCCATCTACGCCTACCTCGGCGAGAAACCCTTCAAGCACGATTTCGAACACGTCGATTACGACGTCACCGAGTTCGATCGGCGCGCCGGCACGCCGGGTCTGCACACCGTGCGCGCCAAAGTCCACGCCAAGCCGCGCCGGACCCTGCTGCCGCCGGACCTGTTCCAGCGCTTTGCCAACGACGCCTTCTGGCGCGATCCCCAGCGGCTGCCCCAGGGCCTGCGCATCATCTGAATCCGCTGCGGCATCGGACTTCTTCCACCCGCCGCAACCTCGCTACCCCAACCCGTACACCAGGGAAACCCATCATGAACCGCATCTACCGTCTCGTCTGGAACCGCGCATTGCGCGTCCTGCAGGTCGCCTCGGAGTTGACGCATGCACAGGGAAGCGATGGAACGACCGATGGCACCAACACGCTGCGCCGGCATCCCCTGGCACTGGCCTGCGTGGCGGCACTGGGCATGGCCTCGTTGGCCGCCCCCGCCTGGTCGACCACCTGCCCGGCCGGCGCAACCTTCATCACCGCCAACACCAACGGTACCGATGGTACCCCGGGCGCAAGCGACTCCGGCAACCTGCCGCAAGGAACGGCGGCGACCAATGGCAGCGACGTCTACACCATCGCGACGAACGACCAGATGTGCATCACTACCGGAGTCACCGTGGCCGGCGGTCGGGGTGGCGATGGAGCCATGGCCAGCACCCTGGGCGCCAACGGCGGCAACGGCGGCAACGGCATCAGCGGCGCCGCGGACTCCCACCTGACCAATCTCGGCACCATCGTCGGGGGCAACGGTGGCAACGGCGGCAGCGGCCCGGGCAATCCGGGCACCCCGGGCATGCCGGGCACCGGCGGTACCGGCATCGGCGTGGCGGGCACCGGTTTCAAGATCGACAACAGCGGCAACATCACCGGCGGCACGGGTGGCCAGGGTGCCGCCGCCAACGGCATCGATGGAATGAAAGGCACCGTCGGGGTCGACAATGGCCAGGGCGAGCAAGGGGGTCAGGGTGGCCAGGGCGGCGCGGGTTCCACGGGCGGCGCCGGCATCGACGGCGACGGCTTCACGTTGACCAACAGCGGCAACATCACCGGCGGTACCGGTGGGGCCGGCGGTACGGCCAATGGCGGTACCGGCGGCAGCGGTGCCGATGCCAATGCGGCCGGTATCGGGGGCTACAGTGGCGGCACAGGTGGCACAGGTGGCACGGGTGGAGCGGGCGGCACGGGCGGTGCCGGCGTCCATGGCACCGGCTTCACGTTGACCAATAGCGGCACCATCACTGGCGGTACCGGCGGAGCCGGCGGCGCGGCCGAAGGTGGCGATGGCGGCACCGGCGGCAACGGCGGCGACGGCGTTCCTGGTCTCGCCCATGGCGGCAACGGAGGCAGCGGAGGTGACGGTGGCATGGCTGGCACGGCCGGCTCCGCGGGCAACGGCGGTGACGGTGTCAGTGGCAGTGGCTTCACCCTCACCAACACCGGCACCATCCGCGGCGGCAACAGCGGCAGCGATGGCATCGCCAAGATCGGCAACGGCGGCAACGGCGGCGCGGGTGGCGACGGCAGTATGGAAATTCCCGGTTTGCCGGGAGGCGACGGCGGCGCGGGCGGCAAGGGCGGCTACGGTTACATCGGCGGCAACGGCGGGGCCGGCGGTGCGGGCGGCAACGGTAGCGACGGCATGAATGCCGGTTATGGTACTGGTGCGAACGGCGCGGACGGCAGTACAGGTGGCCGCGGCGGCAACGGCGGGGCGGGCGGAACCGGTTACCTGACCGGCGGAGACGGAGGCACGGGTGGAGCCGCAGGCAATGGCGGCAATGGTGGCAATGGTGCCGACGGAACCGTCCTCACCCTGGATGGCGGCAACGGTGGCACAGGCGGCAAGGGCGGGGCGGGCGGCAACGGTGGCGATGGCGGCAACGCCGTCAGCAGCAACGGTACCCAGGGCGCCGGTGGCACAGGCGGCAGTGGCGGCCACTCCGGCGCAGGCGGCAACGGCGGCAGTGGTGCCGACGGGACCGCTCTTCAGCCCGATGGCGGCCACGGCGGCAACGGCGGCGACGCAGGTGCGGCCGGACAAGGCGGCAATGGCGGCCACGGCAGCGTAGCCGGGCCCGATGGCTCCAACGGTATCGTGGCTGTCGGGGGCGGCAACGGCGGTGATGGCGGCGACGGTTACGACGCCGCCTCCGATCCCAACGCAGCACCTGGCACCAGCGGCGGCAGCGGCGGTGCCGGTGGCGATGCGGGTACCTACGGCAACGGCGGCAACGGTGGCGACGGCGGCAGCGGCGTGGCCGGGGCAACCGGCGCCGACGCAATGATCGCGGGAACTGACGGCGGCAACGGTTCTGCCGGCGGCAACGGCGGCAGTGGTGGTGCGGGCGGTGCCGGCGGCACCATTGCCGGCGATGGTGGCGTAGGCGGAATCGGCGGTAATGGCGGCGACGGCGGCAACGGCGGCAATGGCGCCAATGGCATGGCAGGTATCGATGCCATGGCTGGCGGCATGGACGGTGGCGATGGCGGCAATGGCAGCAACGGCGGCAATGGTGGCACCGGCGGCACGGGCGGCAATGGGGGCGCCGGCGGCATGGCGACCAACGGCACGGCCGGTGCCGATGGCAGCGGTGGCGCCGGCGGCGACGGTGGCAACGCCGGCCTTGCGGGCAATGGTGGCCGTGGCGGCGACGGCGCAGGCGGTGGCACAAATGCTGTCGCCGGAAACGGTGGTGACGGCGGTGATGGCGGCGACAACGGAGCAGCCGGTACCGGTGGACAAGGTGGCATGGGTGGCGGCGGTATCCAAGCCGCCAGCGGAGCAACCGGTGCAGATGCGCCCGGTGGCGGCAATGGTGGCGCCGGCGGCAAGGGCGGCGATGGCCAGGGCCTCATCGACGGCATTCCGCAGGCAGGCGGCAAGGGCGGCCACGGTGGCAATGCCGGCACCATGGGTTCCGGCGGAGCCGGCGGCAACGGCGGCGATGGCGCGGTCGGTCTCGATGGGACCACGAACGCGATCGGAGACGGGACCGCTGGTACTGCAGGCGGTGCCGGCGGCAATGGCGGTGCGGGCGGTGCCGGCGGCACCATTTCCGGCGATGGTGGCGCGGGTGGAATCGGTGGAGTCGGCGGCGACGGCGGCGACGGCGGCAATGGCGCCAATGGCATGGCAGGCTTCGATGCCCCGGCTGGCAGCGGCATGAACGGTGGCGATGGCGGGGATGGCGGCAGCGGCGGCAATGGTGGCACCGGCGGTGCGGGCGGCAACGGTGGTGCCGGCGGTATCGCACTGGGTGATGGCACCGACGGTACCCAGGGAGCCGGAGGCACCGGCGGCCACGGCGGCAACGCCGGCCTTGCGGGCAATGGTGGCCACGGTGGCGACGGCGCAGGCGGTGGCACCAACGCTGTCGCCGGAAACGGTGGCAACGGCGGTGATGGCGGCGACGCTGGCGCAGCCGGCGCCGGCGGGCAAGGAGGCGTGGGCAGCTACGGTACCCGGGCCGGCGATGGAGCCGCCGGCGCGGCTGCGCCTGGTGGCGGCAACGGCGGTAATGGCGGCAACGGCGGCAACGGCGAAGGCCTCACCACTGCCAACCAGATCCCTCAGGCAGGCGGAGAGGGCGGTACCGGCGGCAACGGCGGCTTTGCCGGCAATGGTGGCGTTGGCGGAAATGGCGGCAACGGCGGCAACGGCGGAATGGGGGCCAGCGTACTGAGCGGCGCTGGAGCCAGCGGCGAGGCGACCGGTGGCACGGGTGGTGTCGGCGGCAACGGCGCGGCAGGCACCGCCACCGGCCCTGGCTACGGCGGCGGCGGCGGTGGCGGCGGCGGTGGCGCCTCCATATACGCGGCCGTTGGCTCCACCGCGAGCGGAACGGCCACCGGCGGCAATGGCGGGGCCGGCGGGGCCGGCTCCGCCAACCATGCTGGCGGGGCCGGCGGCACCGGGGGCGCCGGCTCCCTGGTGGCGACTGGCTCAGGCAGCAGCATCACGGGGGCTACTGTCACCGGCGGCAACGGTGGTGACGGTGGCGTCGATGGCTCCAAGGGCACCGACGGCAGTAACAACAGCATCCAAGTCTCCAACGGCGGAGCCACCGATGGTGGCAGCGTCGGTGGCAATGACGATACCGCCGGCAGTGGCGGTGCCGGTGGCAATGGCGGTACCGCCGGCAACGGC
>CAZMMO010000205.1:0-1532 GCA_964567365.1 uncultured Rhodanobacteraceae bacterium
ACCTCAGGGCGAACGGACTTCGTTTTCGCGATTGATCGGTTTTTCGAGGTTCCCTGTAGGAGCGCACCCGGGCGCGACGGGTTCAAGGCTCGTTGAATGCTGATGCTGTCGCGCCCGGGTGCGCTCCTACAATTGTGATCGAGATCATGGGCATGGCCTCAAGCCGTATCGTCCGCTCCCATGCCCGGAACGGCGCAGACGAACGCTTCCACCAGCGCTCCATGGTAGGCATGCCGCGCCAGCACCAGCGACAGGCGTCGGTGCAGGTCCAGGAACGGCGTGTGCAGCACCTTCAGCCGCCCGGCCGTCACTGCGTCGCCCACCGCCACCTGCGGCAGGCAGGCCAGGCCCATGCCGGCGATCACGGCCTGCTTGATGGCCTCCACCTGGCCCAGCTCCAGCACCGTCTCACCCGCCGGCAATGCGGCGAGTATCCGTTCGCACTGGGTCCGTGTGGCCGAACCCGGTTCGCGCAGGATCCAGCGCGCTCCCGAGAAATCCGTCGCACGCAGGCGCTTGCGCCGGGCCAGCGGATGGTCCGGGCTGGCGCACACCACCAGGTCGTCGCCACGCCACGGCCGCACTTCCAGCTCGGCATGCGCCGCCGTGCCTTCCACGCAGCCGACATCCAGTTCGTGCCGACGTATGCTGGCAAGCACCGTACGCGTGTTGTCCACCACCAGGCGCACCGACACCTTCGGATGTGCGCGCACGAAGGCGCCCAGCAATTCCCCCACGCGATAATTGCCAACGGTATTGCTGGCGCCCACGCGCAGGGTCCCGGTCAGCTGCCGCGGGCCCGCGCCGGCGCGGCCCTGCATCTCCTGCAGCCGTTCGAGGATTTCCTGCGCCAGCGGCAGCAGTTCGCGGCCGCGCTCGTTGAGGCGCAGGCGGCCGCGTTCGCGGGCAAACAGGGGCGCGTCCAGATGCTTCTCCAGTTCGGCCAGCGCCATGCTGACGGCCGGCTGGGTCAGATGCAGCATCTCCGCCGCCGCACGCGCACTGCCGGTGGCGGCGATCGCCGCAAAAACCTCCAGTTGGCGCGGGCTGATGCCAATCATCAATAATCTTTATATGAAGAATAAGAAATCATAAATATCATTTTCTCATACCCGGGCCTAGGCTGCATGCGTTCCGTTTGGAGATTCCCGCATGTCCGGCGATATTGCCGCCACCGCGCCAGCTTCCGCGCAAGGCCGTCCATCACGCCTGGCACGCCTGTGGCCCGGCCTGCTGCTGTGCGGCGCGATCGCGCTGGTGGCCGCGCAGCTGGGCCGGTGGCTGCCACTGGTGGGCGGCCCGGTGTTCGGCATTGTGCTCGGCGTGATCGTGCGCAACCTGGTCACGCCGCCGGCGGCCTGCCAACCAGGCATCCGGTTCGCCGGTACGCAGATCCTGCAATGGTCGATCGTGGCCCTGGGCCTGGGGCTGAGTCTGGCCCAGGTGGCGCACACCGGGCTGTCGTCGTTGGCGGTGACCGCCGTTACCGTGAGCGCGGCGTTTCTTTCGGCCTGGCTGCTGGGGCGCTGGCT
>CAZMMO010000205.1:1632-4284 GCA_964567365.1 uncultured Rhodanobacteraceae bacterium
GCGCCGCCGGCGACTACGCCACCATCGTCAAGCTGACCCGGGCCACGCTGATCATTCCCGTGTGCCTGGGCCTGGCCTTGATCGAGGCCTGGCGGCACAAGAAGCAGGGCGCCGGCACTTTCCGCCTGCGTCGCGTGTTTCCCTGGTTCATCCTGTGGTTCGTGGTGGCTTCGGCGGTGCGCACCTTGGGCTGGATCCCGGCGGCCTGGCACGCGGACATCCATCTGGGGGCCGAATTCCTGATCATCGTCGCACTGACCGCCATCGGCCTGTCCTCGGACCTGCGCCGCATGGCCGCCACCGGACTGCGCCCCATCGCCCTGGGCCTGGGCGTGTGGGCCGCGGTGGCCTGCAGCAGCCTGGCGGTGCAGGCGTTCATGGGGCAGATGTGAGAGAGCGAGGAGTGAGTGAAGAGAAGTGAGAAACGAGAGTGGCTCAAGTGACATCGAGGCAGGTCATCGATTGTTTGCATTCCGCTCCACCGTCAAAAGGCCTGCCGTAAACTCCGGCGGCTCGCTCTCGTTTCTCACTCCTCTTCACTCACTCCTGTCTTTTCGCCTCGCTCGCGCAGGGTTTGCGCAACCTTGTCACGCAGATACACGGGCAGGGCTTCCTCCGGTGCCAGCGTGTCGCCGGCGGCGAAGCGCGGCAGGGCCAGCCGGGCCACGTGCCGGGCCTGCGGGTAACGGTCGGAATCGGCATGGCGCGGGGATGCGGGCAGGCGTGCCTGCAATATCTCCGCATACGCGCCCCAGCCCGTGCCGACCACGTTCCAGGCCGGCGCCTGCGGCAATGCCAGGGCCTCGGGTCGGCACACGTGCTCCTCGCCCATGGCCTCGACCAGGCCATCGTCGCCACGCCGGAACGCGCCGGCGTACACCTCGCCCATGCGTGCATCGATGACGGCCAGCACCGCGGCATCGTCGGCCGGCGCTTCCATCGCCAGGGCCGCCAGCGACGAGACCGTTACCACCGGCAGGTCCAGCGCAAACGCCAGCCCCTGCGCCACCGATACCGCCAAGCGCACACCGGTGAACGCGCCGGGCCCGCAGCCCACGGCAATGCCGTCCAGTTGCGCGCGCGACAATCCGGCCTCGGCCAGCAATGACTCGGCCATTGGCAACACATGTTCGGCATGCTGCCGGGGCGCCAGCAGGGAGCGGTCGATCAGGGAATCGCCATTCCACAAGGCCACGGAGCACGATTCGGTAGCGGTATCCAGGGCAAGCAGGTTCATTCGGCCATTGTCGCATTGTCGGTGGCAAAAAATGCCTCCACGTCGGCCGGATCGCGCGTGCACGGCAGGGCCGGCAGGCTGGCCAGGAACAGCCGGCCATAGCCCTTGCCGGTCAGACGCGGGTCGCACAGCACCAGCACGCCGCGGTCGTGCACGGACCGGATCAGGCGTCCCGCGCCCTGCTTGAGCGCGATCACGGCGCTGGGCACCTGCCAGCCCATGAACGGGTTTTCGCCCGCTTCGCGCATCGCTTCCAGGCGTGCCTGCAGCACCGGATCATCGGGCGCGGCGAACGGCAGCTTGTCGATCGCCACCACGCTCAATGCCTCGCCGGCCACGTCCACGCCTTCCCAGAAGCTGGCCGCGCCCAGCAACACGCCGTTGCCGGACTGGCGGAAGGCATCGAGCAACTGGTGGCGCGGCGCGGTGCCCTGCACGAACAAGGGCCACTCGCCCTGCTCTTCCAGCAGTTCGGTGGCGCGGCGCAAGGCACGATGCGAGGTGAACAGCACGAAGGCGCGCCCGGCCGAAGCTTCCAGCACCGGCAACAGGGCCTCGACCACGCGGTCGGTGTAATCGCCCACGTTGGGTGAAGGCAAGCCCCCCGGCAGATAACAAAGCGCCTGGCGCGCATAGTCGAAAGGGCTGTCCAATGCCAGCGTGCGTGGCTCGTCCAAGCCCAGCTGGCGAGCGAAGTGGTCGAAACGGCCGGCCACCGACAAGGTGGCCGAGGTATAGATCCAGGCCGCATCCGAGGCTTCCCGCATGGCACGCATGGGACCGGCCATGTCCAGGGGCGTGGCATGCAGGGCAAAGCCGCGCGCCGTGCGTTCGTACCAGCGCACCTCGCCTGCCTGCGGTTGCGTGTCGATGCGGGCCAGGCACAGGCCTAGCATCTCGGCACGCTGGTGCACGTTGGCCAGCCCGCGCGAACGTTCGGCCTGGGCCGCCAGCACCGCGGTCAAGCCATTCAGCATTTCGTCCAGTCGGTCCAGCGCTTCACGCACTTCGGGCGTGCCGGCCAGCGGGCCGAAGGCACCGCGCGCCGGCAACGGATCCATGGCCAGGCGCAGGCGCTTGACCGCCAGTTCCAGCGCTTCCACCGGCTCGCGCAACAGGTTCAGCGCGCCACTCACTCCGGCGCACTCGGCCAGCGCGTCGCGGCCCAGTTCCGTCAACTGGCGTGCGCTGACATGTTGCGAAAAAAACTGCCCGGCCAGGTCCGGCACCTGATGCGCCTCGTCCAGGATGAAGGCATCGGCCTGCGGCAACAGTTCGCCGAAGCCTTCCTGCTTGAGCGCCAGGTCCGCAAACAGCAGATGGTGGTTGACCACCACCACGTCCGCCTCGGCCGCCTCGCGGCGTGCCTTGACCACGTGGCAATCCTCGTAGAACGGGCAGCCGGTACCCAGGCA
>CAZMMO010000206.1:0-4238 GCA_964567365.1 uncultured Rhodanobacteraceae bacterium
GCGACGGGTTCGAGGCTCATGGAACGCTGATGCCGTCGCGCCCAGGTGCGCTCCTACAAAAAGGCTTCGGGTCGAGTGTTGGCGTGAACTCTATATATGGAGTAAACTTCACTTACGCTTCAAATACGAAAATCCATGTCCATCGCTACCCGCACACGCAAACGGCCTGAACCGGCGCCCGCCCCGGAAACCGCCGCGCTGAATGCCTTTTTCCGCATCAGCGAAGCCTGGCGCCTGCGCGTGGCCGAACAACGCAAACTGCTGGGTGACCCTCCGGAATCGACCTTCTACAAATGGAAACGCGAGCGCCGCGGCGCGCTGGGCCGCGACACGCTCGAGCGCATCAGCTACCTGCTGGGCATCTGGAAGGACCTGCAGATCCTGCTGCCCGACGAGCGCCACGCCGACGCCTGGGTACGCCGCGCCAACACCGCCACACCCTTCGGCGGCCGCAGCGCGCTCGAGCGCATGCTGTCGGGGCAGGTGGCCGACCTGTACGAAGTGCGTCGTTATCTTGACGCCCAACGCGGCTGATCCGGCATGCTTCGGCAAGTGCCGTCGTTGGCGGCGGCGGGCAATGCCCGCCCTGCACCCGCCATGTCCGCACGCCAATCGCGGCGGGTGAGATGATGGCCACGCATACTGCCGCCATGCCCGAGCCCCCCGTCAAACGCATCCGCTGGACGCGCGCCTTCCGCATCGTGTCCAGCCGCTTTCCGCCGGTGGGCGTGTTCGACCGCATCGCCGATCCGGCCGAGCTTTCCGCCCTGTTCGAACTGGAAGCGATGACCAACCCGCGCTTGCGCCAGGAGGCCGGCGCCTTGTCGCTGGTGCCGGAGGACCGGTGCATCAGCGGTCCCGGCGCGACGCCGGTAATGGCGGCCTTCACGCACCTCGATCCCGAAGGCAGCCGATTCTCCGACGGCAGCTACGGCGTATTCTATGCCGCCCACGAGGTCGCCACCGCCATCGAGGAGACGGTGTATCACCGCGAGCGGTTCCTGCGGGCCACGCAACATCCCCCCATCAACCTGCAGATGCGTTGCTACCGCACCGGCGTGCACGGCCGCCTGCACGACCTGCGCGGCAACTGGAAAGCGGCGCACGATCCGGACAGCTATGCGGCCAGCCAGGCATTGGCCAAACGCCTGCGCGAGGCCGGCTCCAACGGCATCGTCTACGACAGCGTGCGCCACGCCGGAGGCACCTGCGTGGCGGCCTTCTACCCCGACGTGGTCGACCCGTGCGTGCAGGCCGGGCATTACCTCTACCGCTGGAACGGCGAACGCATCGACGCGGTACTGGAAGTAACCGCCGTCAAACCGCGCTGAACAACGTACCTCCTCACGCCATTCGTTGTAGGAGCGCACCCGGGCGCGACAGCACCAGCGCTCCGTGAGAGCCTCGAGGCCGTCGCGCCCGGGTGCGCTCCTACACCACAAACAAACGCAGCGTAGTGGGACAACTCGTCCGCAGGAACCTGCCCTGCAGGGAAACCGTGTCTTGATCAGGCGTCGGCGTCGTTGGCAAAACCTTCGCGCGTGCCGCGCTGATATACCTTGTCGTCCTCGCGTACCTCGCGCGCCGGAAACGAGGGCAGGGGTTTCAGCCTGGCGTAGATCGGCGCGAAGTCCGGGCGCGTGGCCTCGAACAACTGCGCGAAATCGTCGATGACGAAATACGTCTGCTGGTAGGTGTCGATGCGGTAGCGCGTGCGCATGATGCGCTCGAGGTCGAAACCGATGCGGTTGGGCGCGGGCGATTCCAGGCAGTAGACCGACTCGCCCTTCGAACTGACGATGCCCGAACCGTAGATGCGCAGGCCGTCCTTGCCGCGGATCAGGCCGAATTCCACCGTGTACCAGTACAGGCGCGTGAGGTTCATCAGCGCCTCGGGGCCGATCTTCTCGGCTTTCAAGCCGCCGCGGCCGTAGGCTTCCATGTAGTCGGCGAACACCGGGTTCATCAGCAGCGGCACGTGGCCGAACAGGTCGTGGAACAGGTCCGGCTCGCTGATGTAGTCGATCTGCTCGGGCTTGCGGATCCACCAGGTGACCGGGAAGCGGCGGTTGGCCAGGTGGTCGAAAAAGGTCTGCTCGGGCAGCAGGCCTTCCACGCCGATCAGCTTCCAGCCGGTGGCCTTGGCCAGGATCTCGTTGAGCTCGTCGAAGCGGGGAATGGCATCGGCACTCATGCGCAGCAGATCCTGCGCCTCCAGGAACTCCTCGCAGGCGCGGCCCGCCAGCACCTGGCGCTGGCGCGCAAACAACTGCTCCCACACCTTGTGGTCGGTGGCGGTGTAGCGGTCCCAGGGCTGCTCGACCACGGCCGTGGTGTAGACCGGAATGGTGCCGCGGTCGGTCTGCTGGTGTTCCACGCGGCGGGGCGGGGTGTTCATGGCGGACTCCTTCGGAGTGATGAGTCCAGCCTATCGCGTGAAGGGCGCAAGATGGTTGCATTGTTGCGTAAAAACAGCCTTATCGCGCAATAATATTGCGTAACCAGGGAGAACCGTAGCATCATTGTCCCATGTCCCTGGATCGAACCGACTTCCAGATCCTGGCCCGGCTGCAGGCCGATGGCCGCATCACCAATGCGCAACTGGCCGAGCAGGTGAACCTGTCGGCCTCGGCCTGCCTGCGCCGCGTGCAGCGCCTGGAACGCGAGGGTGTGATCGCCGGCTACGCCGTGCAGGTCGACGCCGCGTCCGTGGGCCTGGACCTGCAGGCCTTCGTGCGCGTGCAACTCAAGCAGCACGACAGCGCCAGCGTGGAAGCGTTCGTGAAGCAGGTCAACGGCTGGGACGAAGTCGCCGCCTGCCACGCCCTGTCCGGCGAAATGGACTACCTGCTGCACGTCTACGTCAGCGACCTGGAACACTTCTCCGAGTTCCTGCTCGACCGCCTGCTCAATGCCCAGGGCGTCGCCGACGTCAACTCCAGTTTCGTGCTGCGCACCGTCAAGCAATCGCCGTCGGTGCCGTTGGGGCGGTCGCCGGGGTAGTGTGGAGTCAGCCGGCGATTGGCGTTTACGGGTTTCGCGGCACCCCTTGTGATGAGATCGCGCGATCCAGTGGGCTCAAGACACCCAGGCCGCCCCGGTTGAGTACGTGCGTATAGATCTGCGTGGTGGCTACGTCCTTGTGGCCGAGCAGTTCCTGCACGGTACGGATGTCGTAACCGTCCTCGATCAAATGCGTGGCAAACGAGTGTCGCAACGTATGGCAGGTGGCCGGCTTGTGCACATGCGCCGCGTACCGCGCCCGCTTTATCGCGCGCTGCAGCCCGGATTCGTCCACGTGATGACGGCGTACCACGCCATCGCGAGGATCCCGGCTGCGTTTGAAAGCGGGAAACACGTATTGCCAACCCCACTCCACGTCGGCATTGCGATACTTGCGCGCCAAGGCATCCGGCAACCAGACGCGGCCGAAACCGGCACGCAGGTCGTTGGCATGGATGCGCTGTGCTTCGGCAAGTTGATTTTGCAACGGATCGATCAACGAACCCGGAAGCATCGTGCGCCGATCCTTGCCGCCCTTGCCGTGACGAATCAGCAATTCGCGCCGCTCGAAATCCACGTCCTTGACGCGCAACCGCACGCATTCCATCAGCCGCATACCGGTGCCGTAGAGCAGGCTGGCCATCAACCAGTGCACACCGGTCATTTCACCCAGCATCGCCTGCACCTCGCGGCGCGTCAGCACCACCGGCAGGCGGTGTGGCTTCCTGGCGCGCTGGATGGCGTCCATCCACGGCAGTGTGACACCCAACACCTCGCGGTAAAGAAACAGCAGTGCCGACAAGGCCTGGTTCTGGGTGGATGGCGATACCTTGCCCTTCACGGCCAGATCGGTCAAAAAGCGTTCAACCTCGGGAGCCCCCATGTCGCGCGGGTGACGCTTGTCGTTGGCCAGAATAAAGCGCCGGATCCAGCCCACATAGGCTTCCTCTGAACGTCTGGCCATGTTGAGCCGACGCATGCGGCCGCGCACCTGATCCAGTAGACGCGGCTCGCGAGCGCCATACGACGAGCTTGCGCGCCCACGGGGGCGGTGCAAAGATGGCATGAAATAGGGGCCTCCACGAACCTGGAAATGGCTGCAAGATTAGGCCGACAGGTTAGTCTGCACAGCCGCCGCAAGTGGAGGATTTCTGTAGGGGTTTTCTGAATTTTGCCGTGGAATTCGTGCGTTAGGTGGACGAATTAGGCGGCACTTTGCAACCGAATAAGCGTTA
>CAZMMO010000207.1:0-4200 GCA_964567365.1 uncultured Rhodanobacteraceae bacterium
CCGAAATAATTCCAGCTGTTCCAGCCCATCGGCGGGGTGGCGGCCAGTTTCGGCGACGCGGCAAAAGCCGGTGCCATGGCCAGCATGGCGGCAACAAGGAACCCAAGTACTGACAAACGCATGTGGCATTGCTCCGTAACCGGAGCCACACGCGGTCATGCAACACCGGACGATGAACTTGTACATGCGGTACGCGTGGACCGCCACTGCTCCCGCATGAGTGGATACAACCGGCCGCAGCCGGTTGTATCCGTCGCGTCGTGGATCAGAAGTTGACACGAACACCAAGCATATAACGACGCTCGAAGAAGGTGTTGTGCGCCGAAAAATCCTTCCAGACCAGATAGTACTTCTCGTGCTCGCCAGTCAGGTTCGAGCCCTGCAGATACAGCTGCACATGCTTGTTGATCTGGTAACTCACCGACGCATCCACGTAGAACGTCGGGGCCTGGTACATCTCCATGCCACTGATGCCGCCCCAGTTCGACAACACGGCACGCTTGCTGCGGTAATTGCCGGCTACGCGCGCTTCCAGTTTGTTGTCCTGGTACCACAAGACCAGGTTGGCCTGGTTCTTGGAGTTGTCCTGGAACGGAATGGGGTTGCCGGCCATGTCCTTGCCGCCGGTATCGCTGGGCGAGTACGTGTAGTTGGCATGGATGCCCGTGTGGGACAAAAAGCCTGGCAGGGACGTGAACGCCTGCTTGTAGTCCAGCTCCACCCCATGCAGGGAGTGGCCTTCCGCCTGGAGCGGACTGGTGATGACCACGCAGCGATTGCGCACCACACCATCCTGGTCGGGCAGACTGCAGGTTTTTATGCTGCCGTTCGCAATGGAACTGGCCACGTCAATGTAGAACAGGGCCGCACTGAGCATGGTGCTGTCATTGACGTAGTATTCCAGCGACATGCCGTAGTTGGACGAACGCCACGGCTTGAGGTCCGGGTTGCCCGTGGAGCTGCCACCCAGCACGCGGAATATCGTCGAACCCGGGGTGGAGGTATCGATACCGTAGTTCAGTGTCAAGCCACCACCCCATTGATCGAGGTTCAACGGCATCATGTTCTTCGAGTAGGCGAAGCGCATTTTCACCTTCGGCGTCAGGTCGAACGCGACATTGAGCGCTGGTAGCACATCGGTATAACTGCGGTTGGTGTAGACCGACCCGTTGTCAGCGGCCAGCAGACCGTACGGCTGGGCAGCGCCAACCGCATGCTGGGTCACGTGCAGGTTCGTGCGAACGAGTCGCACACCAACGTTGCCGCTGAAGGGGACACTGTCAAGCTGCCCATCGAAATCCCCCTGCAGGTACGCCGTGGTTTCCTTGAGCTTCACATCCCAGGTACCGCCCGGATCCACATTGCGTTGTTCGCCCGGATACAACGCTTCCTGGAAATCGTACACGTTGTCCATGACCTTCGGATCGATGTTGTAGATGCTTACGCCCTGAACTCCGGCCAGGTTGCTGTATTTCTTGAAGTGGTTCTTGAGCAGGCCCGGCAACTGGCTGATGTTTTGCGCCGAAAGCACACCGGCACGGTAAAAGCCCTGGGCGTCGCCGGCACTGCAGGCACCGGCAATACCGCCACCATTGAGCACCACGTCGGCCGCCTTCCAGCGCACCAGGCAGCCATTGGGATCACTGGCGCCATTGCCTGCGTAGACCGGAGCGACCAGATTGAAATTGATATTGCTCGCGGTACGGATGCTGTTGCGGATACCGAAATCGAGCCTGAATCCGTCCTCGAAATTGTAATGGCCATCCGCGCGGACGATGTTCATGCCCGAACGTCGGTCGTGATTGCCCTCACTCGAAATGGTCTTGAGGACATAGTTGTTGGGCTGGGACAGAAAGCTCTGCAGTTCGGAAGGCAGCGTGATCGCATAGTGCGTGCCGCGCGTATCGATGGTGACCGGTACGGTGTTCGGCGCGAAACCGTTGGGATTGAATACGCGGTTTCCACCCAGGCTGGCCGGATAAATATAGGTTCCCGGTGACGCGGCATCGACCGGGTCGTTCGGCCACGCGGTGCCGTCGGCATCGGTGAACTGGACATAGGACGACATGTAAAGCTGGTGTGCACTGGCGTTGATGAAGCGCAAATCGCCGGTGAACGCCCCGCCATTGTCGTATTTCAATTCGACGTTGAAGTTGCGCGAGATGGACCTTGTGACGTTGTCCTGGGAATACGTCTCCATGTCGCCCAGCCATTTCTTGCGTACCGGGGCAACATAGAACTCCTGGTTCCAGCCTTCGTTGTTGTTGTAGGCGCCATGCACCACTTGTCCGGTATCACGCGTAACCAGTGGTACGAAAGTGCCACCCAACCAGGTGGCGGAATTGAGCTGGTATCCGTTGTATCGATCAAACTGATCCTCACGCGTGAAGAAGGCATCGCTGGTCAGCGTGAGGCCCGATCCGAAGGCCGCCTGGAACGACGCATTGACACCCAGGCGCTTGCGCTCGATCTGACGGTCGAACACGGTGGTGTCTTCGACGCCGGGAAACGCGCCGTCGGCTTTGCCATCGCCGTTGACATCCACATTGCCGCCGCCAAGCTGGGCGATCTCCGATGGAATCGGCGCCGATCCAAATGCGTTGAGGAAGCCGTTGTATGACGTGGCACTGGCGGCATTCTCACCGTAAATCAGCCCGCCGTACTGGTCGATGGCGTTCTGGGAGCTTTGGTGCGTGAGGTCCGAATACGCCGCAGACAACAGGAAACCCCAGCGACCGCCGTCATTGAAACCGATCAGGCCATTGACGTTGGGCTGGGTCTTGTCGACCTCGCTGCCGTGTGATGCGGTGGCCGCCCCGGTGGCCGTCCATCCGGGCTTGAGATCCCACGGACGCCGGGTGCGCAGATTGATGGTGCCGGAAATCCCACTGCCGAGCATGCTGCCCGTAGGCGACTTGACGACATCGGCTCCGGCAAACAACTGGGACGGGATGTCGGCGAAATTCGGCTGCATCGAAACGATATTGTCCGCCGACAAAAAGACCTCCCCGTTGAGCGTAGTGGTCACCTGGGGTAGGCCCCGCACGTTGACCGAGCTGCCTTCGCCGCCGGAACGGTCGATCTGGACGCCGGTGATGCGCTGCAGGGAATCGGAAATGGTGACATCGGGCAATTTGCCGATGTCCTCGGCCGAAATGCTGTCCTGAATGGACGGTGCGGTGCGCTTTAGATCGATCGAACGCATTTGCGAACCAAGCATGCCAGTGACCACTATGGTCTTCAACTGGGTGGCCTTTTTGCCAGCCTTTTTACCAGTTTTCTTGCTCGTGGCCGGCGCGGCCCCAGTTTGGGTCTGACCAGCGGCGGCCTGCGTCGTCGCTGCTTGCACGTCGACCGCGCGTGCATTGCCATTAGGTGCGACCATGGCGGCGCTCGCCAGCATGGACAATGCGATCGCATGGGCGATCGGCCTTTTGTGGATATGTGGTGAATTCATGGTTTACCCCTCCTGGAATCAAGGTTGTGTTTGATGTCGTTTCAGATGGTGCTACATCGGGTGACACGCTTCTTTCATTGTCAAGGTAACGATACCTACCTCATACAAAGTGACAAACTCGTCATTTTCAATCTCCACTCATTTCGCCATGGCTGCCACGGAAGCCTTTTTTCCGGCTCCATTCCAGCCACGCAATTCCACTCTCGCTCCACGCAGATTCGCATCGGCACCGACCGATATTTCCACATCACGCGATGCACCTGGTACGAGATTGATGTAATTGTCAGAGTAGTACGCCGGCAATATTCTCTTGCCCTTCGCGTCCACCAGGGTGAGTTTGTTGCCCAAAGCCACGTGATTGCTTGCGTTGGCCAGATGCACCCGGATATGGTCCTGTCCCGTCCGTGTGGCGGACAACTGCAACTTCACAGCGGGCAGCCGATCCAGCTTCCGCAGGTCGCCCGGCTCGGCCGGAGCCCAGTAGAAGTTGCGTGACAGAAGCTTGCCGTCGGTGGCATGCAGGGACAGCGTCACGAACACCACTCCGTGCGCCTTGATCCATTTCCCCAGGTCCAGTTCCGGACAGGCGCCGGTCACCGACACGGCCGCGGCATCCACGGGACACCGGGTGCGCCGCAGCACCTTGCCGTCGAGCCCGTATACGCCGACCTCGACCTGCGCCTGGTTCACGGCCCGCGTGGTGTTGTTGACCACGGCGATGCGATGGTCCGGCAGGTTCATCT
>CAZMMO010000208.1:0-4196 GCA_964567365.1 uncultured Rhodanobacteraceae bacterium
TTCGAATACACCCTGATGAAGGGCGTCAACGATCAGCCCGAGCATGCGCGCCAGCTGGTCAAGCTGATGCGCACCATCCCCTCGAAGGTCAATCTGATTCCCTTCAATCCCTTCCCGGGCACGCGCTTCGAGCGCTCCGAGCCCGGGGACATCGCCGCCTTCCAGCGCATCCTCAACAACGCGGGGCTGGTGGCGCCGGTCCGGCGCACCCGCGGCGACGACATCGACGCCGCCTGCGGGCAACTGAAGGGCAGGGTGATGGACCGGACGCGCCGCCACGCCGAATTCCGCAGGCATCTCGAGGAGACGGCCCATGTGGCATGAGCGGTCCTGGTCCGTCGTGTTGCCTCTCGCCGCGGCCTTGCTGCTCGCGGGATGCGCCACGCCCG
The DNA here is from genome assembly GCA_964567365.1 of uncultured Rhodanobacteraceae bacterium. Taxonomy (GTDB): domain Bacteria; phylum Pseudomonadota; class Gammaproteobacteria; order Xanthomonadales; family Rhodanobacteraceae; genus Oleiagrimonas. The sequence goes on from CAZMMO010000208.1 coordinate 390, forward strand.
GCGGTAACGGGATGCACCGCGCCGACACGCCCAGCGCACGCGAGAACGCGGCCCGCATCCACACCGAACTGGGGCAGGGCTACCTCAACCAGGGCAAGCTGAAAACCGCCCTGAGCAAGCTGCAGACGGCCCTGCGCTTCGACCCCGACTACGCCCCCGCGCACACCGTGCTCGGCGCGCTCTACACCCGTCTCGGCGAAATGGACAAGGCCGAGCAGAACTACCGCCGCGCCGTCGAGCTCAAGCCCAAGGACGGCGCGACCAACAACAATTTCGCCGTGTTCCTGTGCCACGAGGGCAAGACGCGCGAAGCCATGCCTTATTTCACCAAGGCACTCGACGACCCGTTCTACAAGACCCCGGCACTGGCCTGGACCAATGCCGGTCTCTGCCAGATCCACGCCAAAAACTACAAGCAGGCGCAAAGCGACCTGCACAAGGCCCTGAAACTGAACCCCAAGTACCCGGAAGCGCTGCATCAGATGGCGCGGGTACTTTATCTGCAAGGCGATGCCTTTCACGCCAGTGCCTTCATCCAACGCTACCAGGCGTTGGGCATTTCCAACGCGGAAGTGCTGAAGCTGGGGTACGACATTGCGACACGTCTGGGCGACGCGGAGGGCGCCCAGGGTTACGCACGCCAATTGCGCAGCAAGTTCCCGGACTCGGAACAGGCGCAGGCACTTGATACACACTCAACTCCATGACGCATTTGAATTCTCCCGCAACCACGGGACACGAACCGCCATCGGGCGGCCTGCCGGAGCCAGGTCAGCCTGAAGTAAATCGGACCGACGGCCAGACAGTACAACCGGATATCCCCGCCGAGCCCCTCCGGGTTCGCCTGGGTCGGCGCCTGCGCGCGGCGCGCGAGGAAAAACGGCTCGACATCGAGTCGTGCGGGCACAGCCTGCACCTTCCCGTCCGCGTGCTGCGCAAGCTCGAAGAAGGCGACTACTCGGGGATCGACAGTTGCGTCTACCTGCGCAACTACCTGACCTCCTACGGCACATGCGTGGGCCTGCCCGAGCAGGACGTGCGTGAGGCCGTCGAGCAGTTGGCCCCGGCGAACAAGCAGCCCGGGCTGGTCTCCACCGGAGGCGTCTCCCATTCGCACTACCTCCTGCAGCGGTACACCACCGCGGCCACCTATGCCGTGTTGACCGCGGTCATCGTGGTGCCCCTGGTCTGGCTCGGCCTGAAGGGCGGGCTGGACCGCGAACTGGCGCGCATGCAGCCGCTGGATTCCGCCCCGGTGACACAGCAGCAGCGCACGGCGGATGCCGGCACCGGTTCGAACGGTTCTTCGCTGGCGGCACGCCACCCGCAGGCCAGCCCGAGCCGGTCGAAGGAGCAGCCGTTGATGGCCTCCATGGCACCTTTTTCGGCGCTCGACAGCGTCGACGACCTGCCGGATCCGGTCACCCCGCCGGCCGTTTCCGTGGCGGGCACGCATACGCTGGAACTGGCTTTGAGCCAGCCAAGCTGGGTGGAGATCACCACGGCCGACGGCGACCGGCTGGAGTACAGCCTGCTCCCGGCGGGCACGCACAAGACCTTCCACAGCAGTCAGCCCCTGCAGATCAGCATCGGCAACACGTCCGGCGCCACGGTCCGGCTCGACGGCAAGCCGGTCGACCTCGACGACTACCGGCACGCCAACGTCGCCCACTTCGACATCGCCATGCACGGCGGCAAGGCTTCCGTGCAATCGCGATGACCCGGAACCCGGGGCGGCCCCGATTGTTGTAGGAGCGCACCCGGGCGCGACGGGCTTGAGGCTCATTCAACGCTGATGCTGTCGCGCCCGGGTGCGCTCCTACATTGAAAGGGCGAGCATTGGCCGCTGCCATCGGAACCGACAAGGGAGGGCAATGCTCGCCCTGCGCTACTGAAGCCGTCGCGCCCAGGTGCGCTCCTACGGTATGCTTGCGTGACCCGGCCGCGCGGTGGCACTCTACGCGGCTGTTTTTCTGTGGCAAACAGGCACGGTCGGCATGCCAGCCGATGGTGCTTCAACATGGTGGACCTGCATGGCATACGATGATTTCGAACAGAGCGAGCGCGTCCGCGAATGGCTGCGCCAGAACGGCGTGGCGATCATCGTCGGCATCGTGATCGGCCTGGCTCTGATTTTCGGCTACCGGCAGTGGAGCAAGCACCGCGCCAACGAGAAGCTCGAGGCAGCCACCCAATACCAGCTCATCGAGCAGGCCCTGGACGCCGGCAAGACCAGCCAGGCCGACACCCTCACCGACAGCCTGATGAAAAACCATGCCGACAGCGCCTATGCCGTGTTCGCCGCCACCTTGCGCGCACGCCGCCAACTGGACGCCGGCAAGCAGGACAAGGCCGTCCAGTCGCTCGCCTGGGCCGCGCAACACGCTGAAGACAAGCCGCTGAAGGCGCTGACCCACCTGCGTCTGGCCCGGGCCGACCTGGATGCCGGCAAGGCTGCGGATGCCCTGAAGGCGCTCCAGGCCATGCCCAAGGGCGCCTATGCCGGCATGGCGGCGGAACTGCGCGGCGACGCGCAGGTCAAACTGGGACATGTCGAGGAAGCGACCAAGGCCTACCAGTCCGCGCTGGCCGCCTTCGACCCCGATGCGCCCCAGCGTCGCATCGTGGAAATGAAAATCGCCAACCTGGCCGGACCGGCTCCGGCCAAGTCCGCCGCCGCCAGCCCCAAGCCCGCTGCCGCCTCCTCCAGCAGCGAAAAACAGGACGCATGATGAAACGAATTGCCCTGATCGCCATTGCCTCCCTGTTGGTTCTCGCGGGTTGCTCCAAGAAAGGAAACATCAAGCCGCCCCACGAGCTGGTGGACTTCACCCCGACGGCCAGCGTGACCCGGCTGTGGAAGGAGCGCGTGGGCAGCGGCGCACTCGACACCGGCGTGCGGCTGCGCCCCGCCTATTCCGACGGCGTGATCTACGCGGCCAGTCCGGACGGCACCGTGCAGGCATTCGACGCCAAGACCGGCGACACGATCTGGATGCACCATTCGCGTACCCACGGCTGGTTCGGCTGGGGCGATGCCCACCGCAAGGACGCCTTCTATTCCGGCGGTCCGGACGTGGCCAACGGCCTGTTCGTCATCGGCACGCTGGACGGCCACGTGTATGGCCTGGACGCCAAGGACGGCAGCAAGCGCTGGCGTGCCACGGTGACTTCCGAGGTCATTACCGCCCCGGTCATCGTCGGCAACCGCGTGGTGGTGCGCACCAACGACGGCAAGGTGTTCTGCCTGGACGCCAGCAACGGCAAGCAATTGTGGGTGTATGACCAAAGCTCGGTGCCGCTGCTGAGCCTGCGCGGCAACGGCCCGCTGATGGTGGCCAAGGGCGTGGTGTTCTTCGGCAGCGACAGCGGCCAACTGGTGGCCCTGCGTCTGGACAACGGCGACCCGCTGTGGAGCATTCCGCTGGCGACCGGGGAAGGGCGTACCGACATCGACCGCCTGGACGATGCCGACGGCTCGATCATCCTCAGCGGCCGGACCTTGTACGCCGCCGCCTACCATGGCCGGCTCACCGCCATCGACGGCCCTTCGGCGCGGCCGTTGTGGAAACGCGATTTCTCCACCTACGTGTCCCTGGACGTCAGCGGCAACACCCTGGTCGGCGTGGACGACGCTTCCAACGTGTGGGCCTTCGACACCGCCACCGGCAGCGACCTGTGGAAGCAGGACAAGCTGAGCTGGCGCTGGCTGAGCGGTCCGGCCATCCAGGGGGATTACGTCGTCGTGGGCGACCTGCAGGGCTACCTGCACTGGATGCAGATCAGCGACGGCAAATTCGCCGTCCG
>CAZMMO010000209.1:0-4195 GCA_964567365.1 uncultured Rhodanobacteraceae bacterium
GGCTCGGTTTCGGGCTCGGTTTCGGGCTCGGTTTCGGGCTCGGTTTCGGGCTCGGTTTCGGGCTCGGTTTCGGGCTCGGTTTCGGGCTCGGTTTCGGGCTCGGTTTCGGGCTCGGTTTCGGGCTCGGTTTCGGGCTCGGCTTCGGGTTCCGGCTCGGGTTCGCCCCCCACTCCGATTCCAGCCTCCACGTGGAAAGGAACGGCGGGGCCATCGGTCACCGGAGGCGTTTGTTCTCCGCCCACCCCGGCATGATCGTCCCCGGCCTCGCCAATATCCGTCTCCCCGGCGGATGCGGCCTGCGCCTCGGATTCCACATACAAGGGATGCGCGATATGCGGTTCGGGCAGTTCATCGCGCAATTGCTCCAGGCGCGAGGCCAGGGTCGAAGAGTCCGGCAGGACCGCCCCCTCGGTGCCGAACAAGGCGGCCACCCGGTCGATGAGGTCCGCCGCCTGCGCCAGGGCATCCGCCTGGCTCGCGGGGACCGCCCGGTCCAGCGCGCGCAGACGCTTGAGCCAGCTTTCCATCGGCGAAAGCACGTTCGAAAGAACGGGAATGTCGACCATGGCGACGGCGCCGTGCAGCGTATGCACGGCCCGCAGCAGGGGCTCCTCGGTCGGTACGTCGCCCCCGCCCGCCGCCTGCACGCTGGCACGGATGCTGCCAAGATGCTGGACGACCTCGCTGTGCAGGATCTCGGTCAGCACCGGATCCATGGGCGGCAATATGGATCCGGGCGAATCCATGCCGACGTCCGCGGCGTCCGCTCCGGACGATGGCGCCAACGATGCGGGCTGGTCTGCATCCGTGTCGGCAAATGCGCCATCCGTGTCCGTCGGCACCTCCGGTGGCAACTGCGCCGCCGGCACTTGGGAGCGCGGCACGCGCCGTTTCACGATGCGCTTGACGGTCTGCATCCGCGGCGCATCCGCCGTTTCGAGCACCGCGTCCATGTGCCCCGCCGCCAGCCGGTCGGCAACTTCGGTAATGGCCAGCAGCGGTGCGCCAACCGTGCCCCCGCCCTGGAGCACCTGCAGCAAGTCCGACAACGCATCCGTCGCCTGACCCACCAGGGCCTGCACATTGGCCTGCGGCTCGATGCTTCCATCGAGCACACGGTTGAGCATGTTCTCGATTTTCCAGCTGAACTCGCCCAGGACCTGCGCACCGACCAGGCGCCCGGAGCCCTTGAGGGTGTGGAAGGCGCGGCGGATGGGGCGCAGACGCTCCATGTCGTCGGGTTGCTGCTTCCACGCATCCAGATGGGTGTGGATACCGTCGATCTCCTCGCTCACTTCCTCCAGGAAGACCTCGCGGATCTCCTTGTCGATTTCGTCGGTCGTGCCCTGGAAGCCGACGTTGGCCGCCATGGCATCGGGTACCGGCACCTGCTCCTCGACTTCCTCCTCGATCTCGATCCAGTCGTCGTCCGCGGCGGCGGCATCGGTTTCTTCGGGGGGTGCCGTGGGTACGGTGTCGGCCAGATGCAGGTCGGTGACGTCTTCTTCCGCGGGCGGTTCCTGGTCGTCCCGGCCCACGACCAGGTCGCCGACGTCGTTGCCGCTGGCCACGCTGACCGGCTCGTCCAGTTCGGGACCCGATACCTGCGCCGGCGGGCCGACGGTATCGGCGGCGGCGGGCGCCGAGGCGGCGCCTTCGGCGGCAACCGGCGTCTCCGGCTCGGCCGTGCGTGCAGGCGGCACCGGCCAATATCCGAGGCTCGACAGGCTCTGCTCGGTGACGTCGAGGATATGGTCCAGCCCGCCACGACGCTCGCGTGCCGCTTCAAGGTAGTACTCGATGGAGGCCAGCGCATCGGCCAACTTGTCCATCTGCCCGACCGTGGGAACGCGGGCGTCCACGACCAGTTCATTGCTGATGAAGCGGTTGATGCCCAGCAGCAGGTCCACGGGGCGCTGGGCGTCGATCATGTGCATGGCGCCACTGACCTCTTCCAGCAGGGCGGGGGCGCCGGCGACCCGGGAGTGGTCCCAGGACGATTCGATGAAGGCCACCAGCATGTCCTTGACCTTGCCGATGTTGCCGACGGCCTCGCGCATCAGGGCGGCCATGACCTGGCGGGCCTCGCTGCGCGGCAGGGCGCGTTCGTCCCTCGGCTCGACGTCCTTCGCGCCCAGCCGCTCGATGTGGTCGTCCAGCGACGCCTCCACGTACAGCAAGGCACCGGCCACGTCGAGCAGCGCATCCTCGTCGGCGGGACGCGCCAGGGTGGCCACGTCCTGGATGATGCCGCGCTGGTCGCCGATCACGCGGCGCGGCACGTTCAGGCCCAGCATGCCCAGGGTGTCCGCCACGCGGTCGAGCACTTCGACCTGTTCGGACAGTTGCGCGGGGTCGGCCTCGCTCTGGTGCAGGAACAGGTCCAGGGCGTCCTTGACGCCGAGCAGGTCGTCCTTGATGGCCTGCGCCACCGTGTTCAGCAACTCGCGATTGTGGCCGGCCATGGAGCCACGCGCATGTTCGACTTCGACGGCGTCGGGCAGCAATTGCTCCAGGCGGTATGTGGCCCGCACCTCCTGCAACCGGGCGCTGCCGACCTGCGCACGCGCGGCGTAGTAAAGCAGCTTGTGCTCCAGTTCGATGGCCTCGCCCTCGGCCAGCGCCGGCTCGCCGCGCTCGATCAGGGCGCGCACGCAGCGGTCGACACGGCCGATCAACCGTTTGACCTCGGCGCCATGCGCATCCAGCGAACCCTGGCCAAGCCCGTCCAGTACGCCGGCCGCGATCCACCACAGACGGCGGCCGGCCAGGGTATGGCAACAGGCGGTCAACAGGTCCAGGGTATCGCGCATGGCCAGCAAGGCGCCCGCCTCGCCCTGGCCACGGAACCACGCCAGCAGGGACTGCTGGAAGCGCGGCCGCAAGGCCGCCACTTCGCGCCGCTGCTGGTCGGCCTGGACCGGCCCGGTCGCTCCCGGCACCTGCGCCGGCAGGGGCGATTCCAGGTTGGGCCGGAACAGCTCCGATTCGTGCAGGGCCTGGGCGCCGCGGCAGGTCCGCAGGTCGTTGAGCAAGGGCAGCAGCACGATGGGGATGTCGCGATAGCCGCTTTGCAGACGCTCGAGATAATCGGGCAACTGCACCAGTCCGCGCATCAGGGCGGCATAGGCTTCGTCCCGGCCTTCCACCTGGCCGTCCAACAGGGACGCCACCAGACGTTCCATCTCCTGCACCACCATGGCCGCACCATACAGCTCGACCATGCGCAGGGTGCCTTGCACCTGGTGCAAACCGGCGGCGCAGGCATGCATGGGACTGGTGTCGTCGGGGGCCTCGACAAAGGCCTCCAACGCCTGGCGCGCACGCGTCAGGGCCTCGTCCAGCTCCGGCTTGACCCAGTTCAACGTGGTGAAATCGATGTCGTCTTCCAGTCTCATGCGCGCTTGCGCCCCCTTGGAGCGGCTTCGAACCTCATGAAGCCCTGCTTGCCGTTTCGTGACCTTGCCTCGCCGGGCCGTGGAAGCGCATCCCGTTGCTTCGGAACGCGGGGTTGGCGCCACAAGGTCACGCTTTCATTCCGGTGTACGTCTCTCCCTCCCGATTCCGCCGGACCATCAACCCGGCAGTTTGAAGTCGGCGACCGAACGCCGCAGGTCGTTGGCCAACTGGGCCAGGTTGCCGATGGATTCGGCGGTCTGGCTGGCGCCCAGCGAAGTCTGCGAGGTGATCTCCTGAATCGCGTTCATGGTGCCGGTGATGTCCGTGGCCGCGGCCGACTGCTGTTGCGCCGCGGCGGAAATGTTCTGGATCAGTCCGGCCAGGTTGTTGGACACGTTCTCGATGTCGCCCAGCGCGGTGCCGGCGTCCTCGGCCAGACGCGCGCCGTGCACCACCTCGGTGGTGGTCTGCTCCATGGAGTTGACCGCCTCGTTGGTATCGGACTGAATGGTCTGCACCAGGGTCTCGATGCGCTTGGTGGCGTTGGCGGAGCGTTCGGCCAGGCGCTGCACTTCGTCGGCCACGACCGCGAAACCGCGGCCGGCCTCGCCCGCCGATGCCGCCTGGATGGCGGCGTTCAGGGCCAGGATGTTGGTCTGCTCGGCAATGTCGTTGATCAGTTCCACGATCGAGCCGATCTCCTGCGAGGATTCGCCCAGGCGCTTGATGCGCTTGGAGGTCTCCTGGATCTGGTCGCGGATGGAGTCCATGCCCTGGATGGTCTCGCGCACCACGT
>CAZMMO010000210.1:0-4175 GCA_964567365.1 uncultured Rhodanobacteraceae bacterium
CCGAAATAATTCCAGCTGTTCCAGCCCATCGGCGGGGTGGCGGCCAGTTTCGGCGGCGCGGCAAAAACGGGTGCCGCGGCAAACATGACGACGATGGCGAACCCACAGATTTTTGAACGCATGCGGCATGACTCCCGCTGGACGGCATCGGTGCGCAATCGCGGATGCCTGGTCGGTTGACGAAGGCACGGGGCGGTGGATTGCCATCGCCCCGTGCCGGCCTGGCGTCCGGTAGCCGGACGCCTTTTCCGCGCCGGGTCAGAAATTGACGCGTGCTCCCAGCATGTAGCGTCGCTCGAAGAACATGGAATGCCCCGCCTGGTCCGGCCAGACCAGATAGTAACGCTCATGCTCGCTGGTCAGGTTGGACGCCTGCAGGTAGATCTGCACGTGCTTGTTGATGTCGTAGCTCACCGAAGCGTCCACGTAGAGCGTGGGTGCCTGGTACATCTCCAGGCCGCTGATGCCGCCCCAGTTTTCCGACACGGCGCGCTTGCTGCGGTAATTGCCAGCCACGCGCGCCTGGAACCTGTCGTCCTGGTACCACAGGACCAGGTTGGCCTGCTGTTCGGAGTTGTCCTGGAACGGGATGCTGTTGCCGGCCAGGTCCTTCTCCCCGCTGTCACTGGGCGACCAGGTGTAGTTGGCGTCCAGTCCGGTATGGGAGAGCAGGCCCGGCAGGAAGGTGAACGCCTGCTTGTAGTCGAACTCCAGGCCATGCAGCGAATTGCCCTCGCCCTGGATGGGCTCGTTGATGGCCACGCAACGCCCGCGCACCACGCCATCCTGGTCCGGCAGGCCGCAGTTCTGCACGCTGCCGTTCTTGATGAAGCTGTCCACGTCGATGTAGAAGGCAGCCAGGCTGAGCATGCTGCTGTCGTTCATGTAGTACTCCAGCGACAGCCCGTAATTGGAAGAACGCCACGGATCGAGCTTCGGATTGCCCGAAGAGCTTCCCCCGAGCACGCGGAACAGCGTCGAGCCGGGCGTCGAGGTATCGATGGCGTAGTTCAACGTCAGGCCGCCGCCCCACTGGTCCAGGTTCAGGGGCATCATGTTCTTGGAGTACGCGAAGCGCAATTTCAGCTTGGACGTCAGATCCATGGCCAGATTCAACGCCGGCAGGACGTCCGTGTAGCTCCGGTCGGTGTAGACCGAGCCGTTGTCGGCGGCCAACAGGCCATAGGGCCTGGCATCGCCCACGGCATGCTGCGTCACGTGCAGCCGGGTGCGGACCACGCGTACGCCCAGGTTGCCGGTAAAGGGAATGCCTTCCACCTGGCCCTCGAAGTCACCCTGCAGATAGGCCGTGGTCTGCTTGAGCAGGACGTCCCAGGTGCCGCCGGGATCGACGTTGCGCTTCTCGCCGGGATACAGGGCTTCCTGGAAGGCGTACGGATCGTCCATCACTTTCGGGTCGAGATTGTAGATGGTGGTGCCCTTGACCCCGCCCACATCGGTGTATTTCTTCAGGTGGTCGCCGATCAGGGCCGGCAACTGGCTCGGGTTCTGTGCCGACAGCACGCCGGCACGATAGTAGCCCTGGGCGTTGCCGGCGCTGCAGGCACCGTCGATGCCGCCGCCGTTGAGCACCACGTCGGCCGCCTTCCAGCGTACATAGCAGCCGCCCGGATCGCTGGCGCCGTCTCCGGCGTAGACCGGGGCGACCAGGTTGAAGTTGGTATTGCCGGCGCTGCGGATACTGTTGCGCACGCCGAAGTCCAGCTTGAAACCGTCGCTGAAGTAATAATGGCCGTCGGCCCGCACGATGTTCATGCCGGCGCGGCGCTCGTAGTTGCCCTCGCTGGAAACCGTCTTCAGGGCATAGTTGCCGGGATCGGCCAGGAACGCCTGCAGTTCGCCCGGGAACGTGATGGCGTAATGCGCCCCGCGCGTGTCGATGGTGACCGGCACCGTGTTCGGCGCGAAGCCGTAGGGGTTGAAGACGCGGTTGCCGCCCAGGTCGCTCGGATAGATGTACGTACCCGCCGGCGCCGCATCGACCGGATCGTTGGGCCACTGCGTTCCGTCCGCATCCGAGAACTGCACGTAGCTGTTCATCAGCTCCTGGTGGGCACTGGCATTGATGAAACGCAGGTCACCGGTAAACGAACCGCCGTTGTCGTATTTCAACTCGACATTGAAGTTGCGCGACAGGGAGTTGGTGACCGAGTCCTGCGCATAGGTTTCCAGGTCACCCAGCCATTTGGTGCGTACCTGCGTGGTGTAGAACGTCTGGTTCCAGTCGCCGGCGCCGTTGTAGGCGCTGTGCACGACCGTGCCGGTATCGCGCGCGACCACGGGTACGAACGTGGCACCGAGCCAGCTGGCCGAGTTGAGCTGGTAGCCGCTGGAACGGTCATACTGGTCCTGCCGGGTGAAGAAGCCATCGGCGGTCAGGGTGAAACCCGAGCCGAGCGCGGCTTGGAACGACCCGTTGACCCCCAGGCGCTCGCGTTCGATCGCGTCGTCGAATATGGCCGTGTCCTCGACGCCGTAGAACGCGTCGTTGGCGTTGCCATTGCCGTTGACGTCCACGTTGCCGCCGCCAAGCAGGTTGATCGCCGAGGGAATCGGCGCCGAGCCGAAGGCTCCCAGGAAGCCGTCGTACGCGGTAGCGCTGGCGGCGTTCTCGCCGAAGATCTTGCCGCCGTACTGGTCCATGCTGTTGGAGTCGTTCTGGTGGGTCAGGTCCGAATACGCCACCGACAGCAGAAAGCCCCAGCGACCGTCGTCATTGAAGCCGAGCAGGGCATTGAGATTGGGCTCGTTCTTGCCCGTCTCCTGGCCACGCGAGGCGGTGGCCGCGCCGGAGACGGTCCATCCGGATTTCAGGTCCCAGGGGCGGCGCGTCCGCAGGTTGATCGAGCCGGAAATGCCGCTGCCGAGCAGGCTGGCCGTGGGCGACTTGATGACGTCGGCGCCGGCGAACAACTGCGACGGGATGTCGGTGAAGTTCGGTTGCGTCGAAACGATGTTGTCCGCGGTCAGGAAGGCCTCGCCGTTGAGCATGGTGCCCACCTCCGGCAAACCACGCACGTTGACCGAGCCGCCTTCGCCGCCGGAACGGTCGATCTGCACACCGGTGATGCGTTGCAGCGAATCGGAAATGGTGACATCGGGCAGTTTGCCGATATCCTCGGCCGAGATGCTGTCCTGGATCGACGGCGCGGTGCGCTTTAGATCGATTGAACGCATTTGCGAACCAAGCACGCCCGTGACCGTGATGGCCTTCAGTTTGGTCGCCTTCGACTCCTTCTTGTCCGGTTTTGCCGGCTTGTCGGCGACCTGCGTGCTGTGCTGGCTGTCCTGGGCGGACGCCGCCTGCACAGACGCGGCCCGGGAGGCGGACGGTGCGCTGCTGGCGGCGGCCGCCAGCAGGGATACCGCGATTGCATAAGCGAGTCGATTCTTGCGGGAATGCAGCGAATTCATGTTCTGTTCTCCCCTACTTTGAGGTTGGTTTCATGCCGACACGGTCCCACTGCATCGGCGAATACGGGAATGCTTTGCTGGGCAGGTAACGATATCTATCCCATGCATGGCAGCTTCGATATTTGTTGCGTCTCATTGCTCCGTTTCTGCAGACGGCTCGATCTGTCCCGCCGCCTCGTTCCAGCCGCGCAGTTCCACCTTCGCTCCATGAAGGTCCGTACCGGGGTCCACCGATATCTCCACGTCACGCGAGGCACCCGGTGCAAGGCTGAGATAATTGTCCGAGTAGTACGCCGGCAGGATGCGCCGTCCCTGCGCATCGACCAGGGTGAGCTTGGCATTCAACGCCACGTGCCGCCCCGGGTTGGCCACATGCACGCGGATCCGGTCGGCGCCCGTCAGCGTGGCGGTCCCCTGCAGTTTCACCTCCGGCAATCGGGTGAGCTGGCGCAGATCATCCGGCCTGGCGGCGGTCCAGTAGAAATTGCGCGACAGCAGACCACCATCGGACGCGTGCAGCGCCAACGTCACGAACACCACGCCCCGGGCCTCGATCAACGGGTCCAACGCCACCTTGCCGCACACCGGGGTCACCGCCACCGCAGCCGCATCCACTCGGCATTCGGCCCGTTTCAGGACGTTGCCGTCCAGTCCATACACCTCGACATCGACATGCCCGTTGCTGACGGCCCGCGTGGTGTTGTTGACCACGGCGATGCGATGGTCCGGCAGGTTCATCT
>CAZMMO010000211.1:0-4168 GCA_964567365.1 uncultured Rhodanobacteraceae bacterium
CGCAGCACGCCCAGGTTGTCGTGCTGCTGCAGCAACGTGGCCGTGCTCTGCGCGCCGGCAAACTCGACATAGGCCTCGTCGACGATGACCAGCGCGCGGCCCGCCAGTTCGCTGGCCAGGTGCCTGATGGACGCCAGCGGCACGAGCCCGCCGGTGGGGTTGTTGGGCGAGCACACGAACAGGAGCTTGACCGCCGGCGTCACCGCGGCCAGCACGCGGTCCACGTCCAGCGTGAAGCCGGGCCCGGACAGGGGTACGCGCAATACCTTGGCCCCCTGCACTTCCGCGCTGACGGCATACATGCCGAAGGTGGGCGGACAGATCATGACCGCGTCCTGGTGCGGCCGGCAAAAAGCGCGAACCAGCAGGTCGATGGATTCGTCGCTGCCGCGGCTGGCCAGCACCTGGTCCGGCTCCACGCCGTACAGGGTCGCCAGGCGCGAACGCAGGGCCGCCGGCTGCGGCTCGGGATAACGGTTGAGGCCGACCGCGGCCGGGAACGGCCATGGCGACTCGTTGGCGTTGAGCATGACGCCGTGCGAGGACGACTCCATGCGGGCGGATGAATACGGTTGCATGGCGAGAATCTCCCCCCTGGCAAGTTCCAGCACACTCATGTTCGTGACTCCAGCGCCTGCAGGCGTATGCCCACCGCGCGCTCATGCGCATCCAGACCCTCGGCCCGCGCCATGATGCGCGTGCCCGGGCCGATGCCGCGCAGTCCGTCGGCGGTCAGTTCCTGCACCGTCAACTGCTTGCGAAAGGCATCCACCGACAATCCGCTCAGGGCCCGCGCATGTCCGTAGGTAGGCAGCACGTGGTTGGTGCCGCTGCAGTAATCGCCGACCGACTCGGGCGACCACGCACCCAGGAACACCGAGCCCGCGCTGTCGATTTTCTCCAGCAGGGCGCGCGGTTCGCGGACATTGAGAATGAGGTGTTCGGGCGCGTAGGCGTTGCTGACCCGGGCCGCCTCCTCGAGCGACCGCACGCGGATCAGGCGGCTCTGCGCCAGGGCCTGTCGCGCGATGGCCGCGCGCGGCAGCGTCGCCAGTTGCCGCTGGACCTCGGTCGCAACCGCCTGCGGCAGAGCCGGCGAATCGGTCAGCAGCAGCACCTGCGAGTCGGGGCCGTGCTCGGCCTGCGAGAGCAGGTCGGCGGCGACAAAACGCGGGTCGGCCGCCGCGTCGGCGATCACCAGGATTTCGGACGGCCCGGCCGGCATGTCGATGGCCGGCCCGCCGGGTACGGCGCTGACCTGGCGCTTGGCCTCGGTGACCCAGGCGTTGCCGGGCCCGAACAACTTGTCGCAGGCCGGCACGCTCTGGCTGCCCCAGGCCATCGCCGCGATGGCCTGCGCGCCGCCGAGCCGGAACACCTTGTCGATCCCGCACAGCCGCGCGGCGTACAGCACGGCATCGTCGACCGTGCCGTCCGCGCGCGGCGGCGTGCACAACACCACTTCCGTACAGCCGGCCAGACGGGCCGGGATGCCCAGCATCAGGGCCGTGGACGGCAGCGGCGCGCTGCCCGCCGGCACGTACAGGCCGACCCGGGCGATGGCCCGTGGCACCCGCTCGCAAACCACACCCGGCGCGGTCTGCACGCGCACGGGCGCCTGCATGCCGGCGCGGTGAAAAGCCTCGATGCGGGCATGGGCCTCGCCGATGGCCTGCTTGAGGTCCGACGGCAAGGCGGCCTCGGCGGCGTCGAACGCCTCGGCCTGGACGCGCAATCCATCCAGCCGGCACTTGTCCAGGCGCAGGGTCAGTTCGCGCAAGGCCGCGTCGCCGCGCGTGCGCACCTGGGCAAGAATGTCGGCCACGGCCTGCGCGCGTTCCTCGCTATGCTGCTGCGCCGGCCGCTGCAAGGCCGCCCGCCGGGCTGCGGCGTCGAGGTCGTCCCAATCCAGGCAGCGCAGGATGCCGGTGTCGTCCACGGGTTCGGAAAGCGTCATGTTCATGCCAGCATCTTCTCTATCGGCAGGACCATCATCGATTGCGCGCCAGCGTGGCGCATGGCTTCCAGTTCCGCCCAGCCCACTTCGCCGTGACACATGGCCTGCAGGGCGATGCGGTCGGGGCAGCCGTCGATGGAGGTGACGGTGGGCCGGGGACAGCCCGGCAGGATCCGGGCGATGGCATCGAGCGCGGCGCGCGGCGCCTGCAGCATCACCAGGCGTGACTCGCGCACGTGCAACACGCCGTCCAGGCGCTGCAGCAGCAGCTCCACCAGATCGCCGCGCTCGTCCATCGGCAGCGAGGCCGCTCCGGCCAGCACGGCCTCGCTTTGCAGGATCACGCAGGCCTCGTACAACTGGTTGGCCGTCAACGTGGCGCCGCTTTGCACCAGGTCGCAGATGAGGTCGGCGCTGCCCAGGCGCGGGGCGATTTCCACCGAGCCGGACAACACCACGATGTCGGCCTCGACCTCATTGTCCGCCAGCCACTCGCCGAGCAGGCGCGGGTAGCTGGTGGCAATGCGGCGCCCGGCCAGTTGCCGCGGATGCTCCCAGGTTTCCCCCTGCGGCAGGGCGATCGACAGGCGGCAAGCGCCGAAACCGAGGCTGCGCAATTCCTGGAAGGCCGACTCCCCGCCCCGCACCAGCGCCTCCTCGCGCAGCACGTTGCGGCCGACGATGCCCAGGTCGCAGATGCCGTCGGCGATCAGACCCGGGATGTCGTCGTCGCGCACCAGCAGCAGGTCCACGGGCAGGTTCTCGCCGTAGCAGAACAGCTTGTCGCGGCTGGAACGGAAACTGAGCCCGCAGCGCTGCAGCAGGTCGCGGCCCGCCTCGGCGAGCCGACCGGATTTCTGCGCGGCGATGCGCAGGCGATCACGCGATTTCATGCACGGGCTCTCCCGGTTGCGGCCTTGCGGCGGGGTTTGACGGCGGATGCCGCCTTCATGTACCCGCCGTTGCCTTCATTGAGAAACCGGGCGACGCGGCCGATGGTGGTGATGCTGACCCCGGTGTGTTCGTGGATCTGCCGGTAGGGCATGCCTTCGAGCACGTACGGCACCACCATCCAGCGGTCCGTCAGCGCCTCCAGCTCGGCGGGCGTGCACAGGTCGCGCAGGAAGGCACGCATGGACGGCAGGTTGTCCAGGGCCAGCAGGGCGCGGCACAGGCTGTCTTCGGCCGACTCCTGGGGAATCTCGGGTTCGACGCTTCGGCGTTTCATGATGTGATAATGCGTTATTACATTGATGTAATCGTAACGCCATCATGCCTACGCTTGCAACAGGTTTCGGCGCCCCGGAACATGCCGGTTCGGCATGTCGGCCCCGAGCGGGACTGCACGTCGCGCCAGCCGGCAAGCCGGGAAACCGGCGACAGGTTCAACCGGTCGCGAAGGCTCCGTCGGCCACCAGCCGACAGGCGGTCTGCACGTCGTCGCCCATGGGCCGGTCGCGCTGCTGGAAATCGATGTGGCGGCGCAGCGTGGCGAAGGCCTTGGCCACGCCCTCGCCCGGATGGAACTCGTCGGCCTCGGCCAGCGCCTGCATCAACTGCCCGACCTCGTCGCGGAACGTGGCGTAGTCGAGCCGGTCCTCGGACGGAGCCCCGGCGATCTTGGACGCCAGGGCCTTCACATCGCCTGACCGGGCCAGGTTGCGCGCGGCATTGAGCATGTCCTGGCGGTATTCCAGTGCCTGCGCGGCGGTATACAGCTCCAGACCCAGCACGTGACCGAGGTCGCGGGTCATCTCCAGCACGTGGCGCGCCTCGTTGGCGCCCATGGACACGTGGTCTTCCGCGTTGGCGCTGGTGGGGATGGAATACACGCTGGCCGGGTGCGCGCGCGTGGCCAGGTCGTTGACCAGGGCCGCGGCGGTGTACTGCACGATCATGAAGCCCGAATCGGTGGCGTCCTCGTTGCCGGTCAGGAAAGGCGGCAGGCCGTCGTTGTTGGCGGCGTCGACCAGCTTGTTCAGGCGCCGCTCGGAGATGGACGCCAGCACCGGGATCGCGGCCTTGACGTAGCTCATCACCAGGGCCAGCGGCATGCCGTGGAAATGGCCGGCGGAGATGACCTGGTCCTCGATGAAGCGCGGGTTTTGCGCATCCGGAAACACCAGCGGGTTGTCGGTGACGGCATTGAGCTCGATGTCGATGACGCGGCAGGCCTGGGCCACGGCGTCGCGCACGGCGCCGTGCACCTGC
>CAZMMO010000212.1:0-4146 GCA_964567365.1 uncultured Rhodanobacteraceae bacterium
GCAGCGGCAAGCGCATGGCCAGCAACTGCTCGGAAATCGCCGTGCAGTTCAAGAAAACCCCGGGCGCCCTGCCGCGGGAACTGAATGCCGACAACAACTGGATGGTGTTCCGCATCAAGCCCAACCAGACCATGACCCTGTTCGCCAACGCCAAATTGCCGGGCCTGGACCTGGACGGCCGCCAGGTCAAACTGACCGCCCCCTACGCCGACGGCAACGGCAACGACGGCTTCTCCGCCTACGAACAGCTCCTGATGGACGCCATGGAAGGCGACCGCACCCATTTCCTGCGCTTCGACGAAGTCGAATGGTCGTGGAAACTGCTCGACCCGGTGCTCAAGGCCTGGCAAAAAGGCGCGCCGGACTTCTACGCCGCCGGCTCCGAAGGCCCGTCCACCCAGGACCGCCTGCTCGACAAGGACCACCACTGGCGCCCCGTGCGCCTGGTCGCCGGCGAGGACGACTGAATCGCTCACGATACAGCAGCCGGAACACAAGGGCATAACTCTAATAAAGAGGTCGCAGCACTTTTCTGATGCCCGATATATTCATGCAACTCTTGCAATCCGCAGTGGGGACTGAACGAATTTTGTCGGTCAACCCGCGACACCCAAAAAATCCCTGAGTGGGGCAAGCTGATGCTCGTAACGGCGCCATCCGCCGATGCCGCGCTGATGGATCGGTTCACGCACCTGCGCACTGCTGGGAGTGACAACCGGTACGGCATTGCGCTCCGGGCACAGGCAGGCGGGTTCGAATTCCAGGCCACAATATGCCAGCACGCGCCGCATCTCCCCCTCGGGATCGCGCACGAGCTGCGCATACGGGACATCCATCATGGCACCGGGCATCTGCCGGTGCCAATGCTCCACCAGGCGCGTGTACTGGCGGTAAAAATGCGCCAGCGCCTGCATGTCGTAGCTATAGGGCGCTCCCAGGCCGAACATCCTCCTGAAGTTCGAAAAACAGGTATCCATCGGGTCGCGCACCATGTGCAGAATGCGTGCGTGCGGCAACGCGCGGCGGATGAATCCGACCATGCGGATGTTGAAAGGCAACTTGTCGATATAGAACGGACGTCCATTTGCATGCCATCCGGTCTGCTTCAGATAGCCTGAGCCAAGCTCGGCAAAGTCGATCCTGTCGCTGTGCTCGACCGCCGACTGCAGGCTTCCAGCCTCCTCCGGCCCCACGTTGGTCAACATGCGCAGTTGACGCTCGAAATCGACGATCTCGCCTGCCGTGCCGATCCGCGAATGGGACGAAAGCATGCGCTCAAGCAAGGTGGTGCCCGAGCGCGGCATGCCGACGATGAATACAGGCGTCGGGCCACCGGCGTGTGGCGTATCGGTCGCCGTGCCGGCTGTCACCGGCGAGTGTCGGATCAGGGCATCCACCAGTCCACGCTCTTGCCCGGCATCGTAGCGCACGAGCTTGTGCATTTGCCGGTTGCAGCGACACAGCGCTTCCCATGCCTCGTCACGCCGATCCAGATCGTCCAGCACCTTGAAACGTACATAGTCGAATCCGGCGCGCAGGTATTGCGCACCGGCATCGTGGCGATCCGGATCCAAGGCGCGCAACCGGGTTTCCGCATGCTCCAGCCAGCGGGGGCTCTGCTGGCGACGCAGGTCGACCAGAAAAACCAGGGCATCGACGTACCCGGGCCAACGCTCGACAAGCCGGTTCCATTCGCTCTCGGCCGCATCCGGCAAGCCGGTGGCATTCAACGCCATGGCATGGGCATGCAGGATATCCGGATCGTCGGCGCCCGCCGCCAACGCACGCTCGATCAACCGGCGGGCGGCCTCATGCTCGCCAAGCAACGACCGCAGCCCGGCCAGGCTTTTCAGCAGATCGACCGGTGGTTCGGGGGCTTGTTGCAGGAAATCCAGACACTGGCGTACGGCGACGACTTCGCCGCGCAGCAACAGTTCACGCAGCAACGCCATCACGACCGGCACGTGCCGCGGCAAATACCGCATCGCCTCGAGCAGCGGTTGACGCGAATCCTTCCATTGCCCGGTTCGAGCCAGGGT
The DNA here is from genome assembly GCA_964567365.1 of uncultured Rhodanobacteraceae bacterium. Taxonomy (GTDB): domain Bacteria; phylum Pseudomonadota; class Gammaproteobacteria; order Xanthomonadales; family Rhodanobacteraceae; genus Oleiagrimonas. Next base: position 2,040 of record CAZMMO010000212.1, read on the forward strand.
GTGGGCCAGTTCCAGCCTTGCGGGAATGTCTCCCGGCGACAATTCGATCAGGGCCCGCAAAGTGTCACACGCCTGACCGAAACGCCCGGCACCCATCTGCCGATGGATGCTGTCGCGCAGTTGCTCGGCACCTGGGGCCTTTCCCGTCGTATTCATCGTGATAGCACATTCCTTGGGCCCGGGAGGCAGCTCGATCCAGGACCCGGGCAGGGTTGCCGTCCACGCAAAGTAACAGAAACCCGAGGCGTGGTGCGGGCGTCGAAAATTCCCCAATCCGGGCAGCCCGGCCGGACCGCGGCTAGCCTGCGTCCAGCCGAAGACCCGGCAAGTCCATCACCAGCCTGCGCAGCAAATCACCGAAGGCCTCCAGGTTCTCCGTCCACGGAGATGCCTGCCGCCAGTACAGGGCGATGTGTCGGCCCGGCGGCGTGTCGGTTTCTGCGATGCACGCCAGTTGCACGTCGGCGATGGAGGCCAGGCGCTGGTGCGCCAGGCTGGGCACCAGGGTGTAGCCGCCGCGCAAGGCCACCAGCGCCGCGAGGCTTTCCAGGCTGACGTCCTGGACGCGGTCGTCGTCGTCACGGTCGTGCCCGGCTCCATGGCTCTCGGCCATGAGGATGGCGTTGCCGTCCAGCTCCTCGAGACGGACCTCGCTGCGGTTCGCCGACGGATGCGCCCGGTGCAGAAGCACCTCGTAGGGCTCGAAGAACATCGGCTGCATGGCCACGCCCGGCGGGGTCTGCGCCGGCTGGGCCAGCACCGCGTCCAGCTCACCCTCATGCAGGCGGCGCAGCAGGCCGCGCGGTTTGCCCTCGGACAGACTCAGGCGCGTGCCCGGGAAGGACTGCGGGAACGGTTCCACCAGGTGCGGCAGAAGGTAGGGCCCCAGCGTGCTCAGCACGCCCAGGCGCAACTCACCGCCGAAAGCCGCCGAACTGTCGTGCGCGGCATGCTGCAGGTTCTCGGCGGCGGCCAGCACGCGGTCGACATGGTCCAGCAGGTGCTGGCCGGCGGTCGTGGGCAGGATGCTGCGGCCGCCGCGTTCGAACAGCACCGCATCCAATGCCTGCTCGACCTTCTGGATCTGGTGCGACAAGCCCGAGGGACTGATGTGCATGGCCCGCGCGGCGGCCGTGAAGCTGCCCAGCCGGTGCACGGCCTGCACCAGCGCCAGGTCGCGCAGGGACACGGCGGACAGGCCCATCGAAATCATCGAACGCTGCATGCGGGGAAATCCGTTGGCAAGATACGGGCAGCGGCGGCATCATGCCCGGTCTGGCGCATTGTAGCGCCCCCACGCCTCCCCATCGCCGCCATTCAGGCCATTTGCGCGATAATAGGCGTTTGATTTGATTGGCGTCGATGCACGCCGGCAGCCTGCCGGCGTCCGCGCCTCCGCAGTCGATCCAGCCAGGAGCAGCCATGAAAGACTCGTTCTCGATCCGCGACAGCCTCGAAGTCAACGGCAAGCAATACACCTACGCCAGCCTGCCCAAGCTGGGCCGGCACTTCGACATCAAGCGCCTGCCCTATTCCATGAAGATCCTGCTGGAGAACCTGGCCCGACGCGAGGACGGCGTGGACGTGACCGCCGACCACGTCAAGGCCGCGGCCACCTGGGACCCCAAGGCCGAGCCCAGCACCGAGATCGCCTTCATGCCCGCGCGCGTGGTGCTGCAGGACTTCACCGGCGTGCCCTGCGTGGTCGACCTGGCCGCCATGCGCGACGCGATGAAGAACCTGGGCGGCGACCCCAACAAGATCAACCCGCTGTCGCCGGTGGAACTGGTCATCGACCACTCGGTACAGGTGGACGTGTTCGGCAATGCCGACGCGCTGGCCATGAACACCAAGATCGAGTTCGAACGCAACCAGGAGCGCTACAGCTTCCTGCACTGGGGCAAGAAGGCCTTCACCGACTTCAAGGTGGTGCCCCCGTCCACCGGCATCGTCCACCAGGTGAACCTGGAATACCTGGCCCGGGTGGTCATGGGCAACGAGCTCGACGGTGAGCTGTGGGCCTATCCGGACACCCTGTTCGGTACCGACAGCCACACCACCATGATCAACGGCCTGGGCGTGCTGGGCTGGGGCGTGGGCGGCATCG
>CAZMMO010000213.1:0-4119 GCA_964567365.1 uncultured Rhodanobacteraceae bacterium
ACATGCTCAAGGCCGCCGGCTGCACACGCATCAAGGGCCTGTTCCTGGTCGCCGCGCCCGAAGGCCTGGCGCGCATCGAGGCCGCCCACCCCGACATCGAGATCTACACCGCTTCCATCGACGACAGGCTCAACGAGTCCGGCTACATCCTGCCCGGCCTGGGCGACGCCGGCGACAAGATCTTCGGCACCAAGAACCCCAATTGACCCATGCGGGTCGGGCACTGCCCGACCTGCGCCCTCAGCGGAAGCGGTCGGTCGCCTCGATCAGCTCGTGCAGGTTGCCCGGCTCGAAGGCCGAGTGCCCGGCATCGGCGACGATGCGCAGGTCGGCCTCGGGGAAGGCGCGGTGCAGGTCCCAGGCGCTGCGCAACGGGCAGACCACGTCGTAGCGGCCCTGCACGATCACCGTCGGAATGTGGCGGATGCGATCCACGTTGCGCAGCAGCTGGTCGTCGTGCTCGAAGAATCCGCCGTGCACGAAGTAATGACACTCGATGCGCGCGAAGGCCACGGCAAACTCGTCGCGGCCGTTGGAAGCGATGTGACCGGGGTCCTGGAACAGGAAACTGGTGGAGCCCTCCCACACCGACCAGGCGCGCGCGGCCGCCGCGCGCACCGCCTCGTCGTCGCTGGTCAGGCGCCGGTAATAGGCCCCCATCATGTCGCCGCGCTCGACCTCGGGAATGGCGGCGGCATAGGCTTCCCAGGCATCCGGGTACAGCATGTCGGCGCCTTCCTGGTAGAACCATTCCAGTTCCCTGCGGCGCAACATGAAGATGCCGCGCAGCACCAGTTCGGTGACCCGGTCCGGGTGGGTCTCGGCATAGGCCAGCGACAGCGTGGAGCCCCACGAGCCGCCGAACACCATCCACTTGTCGATGCCCAGATGCTCGCGCAGGCGCTCGATGTCGGCCACCGAATGCCAGGTGGTGTTCTCGGTCAGTTCCGCGTACGGCGTGGAGCGCCCGCAGCCGCGCTGGTCGAACAGCACGATGCGGTAGGCCTCGGGGTCGAAAAAGCGCCGGCATGGGGAACTGACGCCGCCGCCCGGCCCGCCATGCAGGAACACCACCGGTTTGCCCCTGGGATTGCCGCACTGCTCGTAATACAAGGTGTGCAGATCCGAGACCTTCAGGAACCCGCTGTCATACGGTTCGACTTCCGGGTAAAGCTGACGGCGCTGGGCGGACATGGCGGTTCCTTTCGGCAAGATTCGGCCAAGGATAACCAAGCCGGCCCGATACTCCGAGTGAGGCGATATCCACCGTCGCATCGGGCTTCTGCGGCAGTCGTGCGGAAGCGCCCCGGCAACCTCATGCGTCGAACAACTTACCCGGATTGAGGATGCCGTGCGGGTCGAAGACCCGCTTCATTTCACGCATCAGGGCGATTTCCTCGGCCGGCCGGACCCGCGAAAGATAAGGCTTCTTCAGCAGCCCCACGCCGTGCTCGGCGGAAATGCTGCCACCGTGCTTTGCCAGCACGTCGCACAGCAGACCGGTGACCCGTTCGCAGGCCTGCTCGAAGGCCGCCTTGTCCAGTGCATCGGGCTTGAGCACGCTGATGTGCAGGTTGCCGTCGCCCACGTGGCCGAACCAGACCACTTCCCAGTCGGGATATTCGCGCGCGAACAGAGCGTCCATTTCGGCCAGGAAGGCCGGGACTTTCGAAATGCGCACCGAGACGTCGTTCTTGTACGGGGTGAAGGCGGCGATGCTCTCGGTAATGCCCTCGCGGTAGCGCCACAACTCCTGCGCCTGGGCCTTGCTCTGGGCCATCACGCCGTCGCTGAGCCAGTCCTCCTGCATGGCCTGCTCGAAAGCCTCCAGCGCGGCCGTTTCGGCATCGGCGCCAAGGGGCTCGTACTCGACCAGCACGTAATACGGGGTCGGCTCGCCGAAGGGTTTCTGCCCGCCGTGGGCAACGACGTGCGCCAGCGCCTTGTCGGTGAAGAACTCGAAGGCGGTCAACGCCAGGCGTTCACGCATCAATGTCAGCAGATGCATCACCGCGTCCAGGCGCGGCACGGCCAGCAGCATCACCTGCGGGTCGCGCGGTGGATCGGTCAGGCGCAGCGTGGCCTCGACTACCAGGCCCAGGGTCCCTTCCGAACCGATCATGAGATGGCGCAGGTCATAGCCGGTGGCGTTCTTCACCAGACCGCGGTTGAGGTCGAGCAGGCGGCCACGACCGTCGACCACCTTCAGGCCAGCCACCCACTCGCGCGTCATGCCGTAGCGGATCACCTTGATGCCGCCGGCATTGGTGGCGACGTTGCCGCCGATCTGGCTGGAACCGCGGCTGCCGAAATCGACCGGGTAATACAGGCCGTGCCCGCGCGCCGCCTCCTGCACGGTCTCGGTCACCACGCCGGCCTCGACCGTAAGCGTGCGGTCGAGCGCATCGAACGGCCCGATGCGGTGCATGCGCTCGAACGAAACCACCAGTTCGCCGTGCGCCGCCACCGCGCCGCCGGACAGGCCGGTGCGTCCGCCCGAGGGCACGATGGCCACCTCATGCTCGATGGCCCAGCGCACCAGCGCCTGCACTTCGGCGACGGTCTCGGGCAGGGCCACGGCCAGCGGGTCGGGCTGCCACCAGCGCGTCCAGTCGCGTCCGTAGTGTTCGAGGTCGGCGGCCCCGCTGAGCACGCGATCGGTGGACAGCAGGGAAACCAGTTCTTGGATGCGGTCGGCGGACATGGGTCGAAACGATGACGGGGAGCGACCAGTGTAGCCGCTCGCAAGTGCATGGTTTCATGCCATGCGCGCATTTCCTTACGCCGCGCCACTCTGGCATAGTCGGCCCGCGGCCACGGCCGCCACACGCACAATGGACACCCCATGAAAACCTCATTTCCCAAGAAGGACATCCACGTCCTGCTGTTGGAAGGCGTCAGCCAGACGGCCGTCGACCAGTTCCACACCGCCGGCTACACCAACGTCGAGTACCACAAGAAGGCCCTGCCGCGGGCCGAGCTGATCGAGCGCATCGGCGAGGCGCACATGATCGGCCTGCGCTCGCGCACGCAGCTGGATGCCGAAGTGCTGGCCGCGGCGCGCCGCCTGATGGCCATCGGCTGCTTCTGCATCGGCACCAACCAGGTGGCCCTGGACGTCGCGCGCGACGCGGGCATCCCCGTCTTCAACGCCCCCTATTCCAACACCCGCAGCGTGGCCGAGCTGGTCATCGCGCAGGCCATCCTGCTGATGCGCCGCATTCCCGAGCGCAACCTGGCCTGCCATCGCAGCGAGTGGACCAAGTCGGCCGAAGGCAGCTACGAGGTGCGCGGCAAGACCCTGGGCATCATCGGCTACGGTCACATCGGCACCCAGGTTGGCGTGCTGGCCGAGGCCATGGGCATGCACGTCATCTTCTACGACATCGAGGCCAAGCTGGCACTGGGCAACGCCCAGCCGGTGGCCAGCCTGGATTCGCTGCTGGAGCAATCGGACATCGTCACGCTGCACGTGCCGCTGACGCCCACCACGCCCAACATGATCCGCGCTGAACAACTGGGCCGGATGCGCAAGGGCGCCGTGCTGATCAACGCCTCGCGCGGCACCGTGGTCGACATCGACGCACTCACCGAGGCGCTGGAAAGCGGGCACCTGGCCGGGGCCGCGGTGGACGTTTATCCGGTCGAGCCCAAGAGCAACAACGATCCGCTGGTTTCGCCGCTGACACGCCTGGACAACGTCATCCTCACCCCGCACATCGGCGGCAGCACGCAGGAGGCGCAGACCAACATCGGCCTGGAAGTGTCGTCCAAGCTGATCAAGTACAGCGACAACGGCTCGACCTTGTCGGCCGTCAACTTCCCCGAGGTGTCCCTGCCCGGCCACGAGGGCAGCCAGCGCCTGCTGCACATCCACCGCAACGAACCGGGCGTGATGAGCCGCATCAACGAATTGTTCTCGCGCGAGCAGGTCAACATCGACGGCCAGTTCCTGCGTACCAGCGAAAAGCTCGGCTACGTGGTGATCGACGTGGCCGCCCCCGCGGAGCAGGCCGCCGCCCTGAAGGAAAAACTGGCGACCATCCCGGGCACCCTGCGCACGCGCCTGCTGTATTGACGCCTCCCGCACCCGCACCGCATATGTGCTGTGTGTTGTAG
>CAZMMO010000214.1:0-4106 GCA_964567365.1 uncultured Rhodanobacteraceae bacterium
TACGGGGTTGCCGGGACGGGGGCGCTCGAGACGGGTGCCGGGGCGGAGGCCGGCGCGGCCGGCAGCGGGAGCACGGGGGTGGCGTCGCTGGCACGCCAGCGCATGCGGCCGCTGTGGAACTCGTCGTAGGTCACCTGGTAGTAGGCGATGGCCTGGTCGAGCAGGGTCTTGTCGACCTGTTTATAGGGCACGGCCGCCCCGGTGTGCGGGTTGGCCTTGACCTGCAAGACCTTGCTGCCGGGCATCAGGATGGTCAGGCGGCCATCGTGGTAGTAGCCGAGGTTGGCGTAGGTGGAGGGGAAGGCGCGGTTCATGCCCTTGGGCAGGTGCAGCACGTCGTAGCCGAAAAAGCGGCTGCGGTAGTTGAAATTGAGCAGGCCCAGCAGGATCGGCGGAACGTCGACCTGCGCGGTCAGGCGGTGCACGACGCGCGGCGGGATGTGCGCCGGAGCATAGATGTACAGCGGGATGTGGTAGCGGTTGAGCGGAATGCGCGTGCTGCCGGAGCTGGCGCCGTCATGGTCGGCGGTGATCACGAATACCGTGTTCTTGAAATAGGGCTTGGCGCGCATGCGCCGGATGAAATCGCCGATGGCCCAGTCGGTGTACTTCACCGCGCCGCCGCGCTCGCCCTGGGGCATGTCCACGCGCCCTTTCGGCCAGGTGTAGGGGCGGTGGTTGGAGGTGGTCATGATGTGCAGGAAAAACGGCTTGCCTTCGGCGTGGATCTTGTCCATCTGGCGCATGGCCAGGGTGTACAGGTCCTCGTCGGCCACGCCCCAGACGTTTTCGCTGTGGATGGTGGCGGTGGGCGGGATGTCGCGGCGGTCGACGTCCCGGTAGCCGTTGTGGCCGAAGAAGTAGTTCATGTTGTCGAACTGGCCGTAGCCGCCGTAGACGAACTCGGACACGTACCCGTGCGCGTCGAAGATCCGGCCCAGCGAGAACAGGTCCTCGTTGTGCTCCTGGTGGATCAGCGAATTGCCCGGCGTCGGTGGTACCGACAGCGTCACCGCCTCCAGGCCGCGCACGGTGCGCGTGCCGTTGGCGTAGCAGTTGTCGAAGAACAGGCTCTGCCCGGCCAGCTTGTCGAGGAACGGCGTCAGGCCTTCGGTGTTGCCGAAGATGCCCATGTAGCTGGCCGACAGGCTTTCCACCGTGATCAGCACCACGTTGTAGTCGTGCTCGGGCCCCGGGTTGCGTATTTCGCGGGTGAGGTCGTGCGGGTCGTCGTTCACGTAGGTGGAGCGCGGCGTGTGCATGAGCTTGTGCACGATGGCGTAGGCCTCGCTGTCCGGCAGGGTCTTGTAGAACTGGTGGAAATTGAGTCCCTCGTTGCGGTAAGCGGCGAAAAACTGGTAGATGCCGTTGCCCGCCAGCGAGTCGACGTAGGTGTTGCGCATGAGGTTCTTCATGCCGGCATTGACGGTGAAGGCCGTGGCCACCGTCACCACCAGCCAGCCCAGGACCACCAGCGAACGCGGGCCGAAGCGGCTGTCGTCGCCGCGCGTGCGCAGGCTGCGCCGGGTGAGGAACACGATCACGAGGGCGGCCACCGCCAGCATGCCCAGCCAGCGCGCCACCGGATAGGACTCCTCGATGTTGCCGATCACCTCGCGCGTGTAGACCAGGTAGTCCACGGCGATGAAGTTGAAGCGGGTGCCGAATTCGTTCCAGAACGTCAGCTCCGCCACGCCCACGAACAGCAGCCCGAACAACAGCAGCAGGCACAACAGGTACAACAGCCACTGCCCGGTCCGCGAGCGATAGGTGAACGCCGCCATCGGCAGCACGAACAGGAACGGCAACACCGCCGGCCACGCGGTTTTCCAGTTGGCGTCGTATTGCCAGCGCAGATATCCCAGGCAGATCGCACACAGGGCCACCACCGCCAGCGCGTACAGCAGCCAGCGCAACCAACCCGACAACCGCCCGGGCCGCGCCGGCACCAGCCACAGGAACAGCACCAGCGGCCAGGCGAAATACACGAAGGTCACCAGGTCGTAGCCCAGGCCCACGCCGAACAGGTACAGCCAGTCCAGCGGGCTGGCCGGCACGCCCGAGCCGGTCATCGCCAGCAGGATCACGCGCGTGACGAAGGAGATGGCGAGGAAGCAGATGCCCAGCCAGAGCAGCGGCCGGAACCGGCGGTACAGGGGGCTTTGTGCACGTGCAAGCATGTCGAATACCATCGCGGGCAAGGGCTCACCCGGCTCGCACATCGGTACATCATGCAAGTGGAGAGGGTCGCCGAAGAGCCGGAAGCCGCCGGCCAATCGCCCCATGATACTCGCGGCGAGGTCAGCGGTACCGGTTCAGATATCCGGCACCCCTGCACGAATTCTCAGAACAGTTCACCCTGCGGCGACGGTTTGCGTGGTGGCACGAAACGCGTCGTGTCCAGACGCAGGCGGCGCGAACGCGCAAAGCCGTGCTTGCGGCAGGCCACGTCGAAGCGCCGCCGCAACAGCCCGGCGAAGACACCGTCGCCGTGCATGCGCGTGCGAAAGTCGGCATCGTAATCGCGGCCGTGGTGCATCTGCCGGATCAGGCTCATGACATGCCCGGCGCGGTCGGGCACGTGCAGTTCCAGCCACTGGCGGAACAAGGACTTGAGCTGCCAGGGCAGGCGCACGACGGTGTAGCCGGCCATGCCGGCCCCGGCGTCGGCCGCCCGCGCCAGCACCGCTTCCATGTCGCGGTCGTTCAACGCCGGGATGATCGGCGCCACCAGCACACCCACCGGCACGCCGGCAGCGGCCAGGTTGGCGATGGCCTGCAGGCGGCGATGCGGCGCCGAAGCGCGCGGCTCCAGTTTGGCCGCCAGGCGGTTGTCCAGTGAGTTGACCGAGACGAAGACCTGCACCAGATGCTCGCGCGCCATCGGCGCCAGCAGGTCCAGGTCGCGCTCGACCAGGGCGTTCTTGGTGACGATGGTGCACGGGTGATGGCAGTCGGCCAGCACCTGCAGCGCGGCGCGGGTGAGGCGCCAGCGCCTTTCGGCCGGCTGGTAGGGGTCGGTATTGCTGCCGATGTTGATCGGGCTGACCCGGTAGCCGGGCCGCGACAGTTCCGCGCGCAGCACCTCGGCCAGGTTGGCCTTGGCGCGGATCTTCGTTTCGAAGTCCAGGCCCGGCGACAGGTTGAGATAGCTGTGCGTGGGTCGCGCAAAACAGTAGATGCAGCCGTGCTCGCAACCGCGGTACGGGTTCAGCGCCTGGTCGAAACCCACGTCCGGGGAGTCGTTGCGCGTGATGACGCTGCGCGCGGTTTCGACCGTCACCTCGGTGCGCAGGCGCGGGGCGGCCTCCTCCAGCAGCGCGCTTTGCCAGCCGTCGTCCTCCGCCTGCACGCGGGTGGACTCGAAGCGTCCCTCCGGATTGGAAGCCGCGCCCCGGCCCTTGATGGCGGCAAGCGGACGAAAGTCGACGTTCATGCCGACAGTGTGCCAGCGCGGTGTCTCACGGCACGCGACGCCGTCATAACGGCCTTTTTACGTTCTTCATGATCCCTCGGCATGTTTGCGAACCGACACGCCGTTGGGTCTACACTGAGTGGAAAAATGCGCATCGATGTCCTACGTTGTCATCGCGCTGACCTATCACCCAGGAGGAGGCAATCCATGTCCAACGTTCACGCCGTTCCGGCCGGCTTCGCCAACCAGGACACCATCACGGCCGCAGACTACGAGCGCCTGTACGCCGAGTCGGTGAAAGACCCCGAGGCATTCTGGGCCAAGGTGGGCCAACGCCTGGACTGGATCAAGTCTCCCACGCAGATCAAGGACGTCTCCTTCGACGCCTCCGATCTGCACATCCGCTGGTATGCCGACGGCACGCTCAACGCCGCGGCCAACTGCCTCGACCGGCAGCTGGAAAAGCGCGGCGACAAGACGGCCATCATCTTCGAGGGCGACGACCCGTCCGAGTCGCGCCGGATCAGCTACCGCGAACTGCACGCCGACGTGTGCCGCTTTGCCAATGCCCTGAAAAACCTCGGCATCGCCAAGGGCGACCGCGTGGCCATCTACATGCCGATGATTCCCGAGGCGGCCGTGGCCATGCTGGCCTGCGCGCGCATCGGCGCCATCCATTCGGTGGTGTTCG
>CAZMMO010000215.1:0-4100 GCA_964567365.1 uncultured Rhodanobacteraceae bacterium
AGCCCAGCCGCACCAGGTAATTGAGCACGGCATGCGGCAGGAAGCCCTGCTCGCGATACTCCATGACGCCGACGGCATTGGTGCGCTTGGACAGCTTCTTGCCGTCCTTGTCCAGGATCATCGGCAGGTGCGCGAAGGTCGGCACCGGCACGCCCAGCGCGTGGTAGATGTTGATCTGACGCGGCGTGTTGTTGACATGGTCGTCGCCGCGGATGACCTCGGTGACGGCCATGTCCATGTCGTCCACCACCACGGCGAAGTTGTAGGTGGGGAAACCGTCCGAGCGCAGGATCACCAGGTCGTCCAGTTCGGCGTTGGCGATCTCGATGCGGCCCTTGACCTTGTCCTCGAACACCACGCTGCCCTCGCGCGGCGTCTTGAAGCGGATCACGCGGTTGGGGTCGTCCCGGTACGGCTCGTCGCGGTCGCGGTAGTAGCCGTTGTAGCGCGGTTTCTCGCCCCGCGCCCTGGCGGCCTCGCGCATGGCGTCGATCTCCTCCTTGCTCTCGTAGGCGTAGTAGGCCTTGCCGGCGGCCAGCAACTGTTCGGCCACCTCGCGATAGCGGTCCATGCGCCGGGTCTGGTAGTACGGGCCCAGGTCGGGCCCCAGGCCCAGCCAGTTCATGCCGTCGAGAATGGCCTGCACGGCCGCGTCGGTGGAACGCTCGCGGTCGGTATCCTCGATACGCAGGATGAACTCGCCGCCGCGCCGGCGCGCCTCCAGCCATGCATACAGGGCGGTACGCGCGCCGCCAATATGCAGGAATCCGGTGGGGCTGGGGGCAAAACGGGTGCGAAATTTCATCATGCTGACCGACGGAGGCAAGCTGGTCATTTTAGCCGATGCACGGGCCTTGTCCGCAGGAAAATGCCACGGCACCGGCGCCGCTCCGTCATTCCGGAGGCCGGCGCCGCCGGGAACCCGCCATCGCTCCACGGTGTCCACAAGTTGACCGGAAACGAAATCGCGAGACAATACCCGCTGTTTCAACCGGGTCGCGCAACGGGGGGCTGCCTAGCCTGCGCGACCTGACCAGGGGAGACACATGAAACGATTCACCATTGCCCTGCCGGGGCTGGACGACGCCGACATCGCGATGTTCGTGGCCGCACTCGATGCCATGCCCGAACAGGAGTGGAGTCTGGTCCGTGGAAACCAGGCCTATCTCGTGGTCATCGACATCGACACCGTCTGGGGCCACATGGACTGGCTGCGCGCCATGGCCAACGACCAGCAACAGGTGGCCGCCTACACCGGCAGTGAACAGGCGCGCGGCAGCCAGCTGCTGTTGCACAAGCCGCTGGATCCGGAAGAACTGTATGCGGTCCTGGCCGCCGCCACGGGAAACCGTGCCGGCAGCGATGCTGCGGCGCCCGTACCGGCGCCGGAAGAACCGGTGCCATCCTCCCTCGCCGAAGCGGCCCCGCCCACGCCGGCCACCCCCGAAGACCCTGCCGATTCCGGCCAGGCCGAGCCCGAAGCCGCCGAGGAAGTCGCAACGGCGGAACCGGTTTCTATCGACGAACCGATTTCTGTCGACGAACCGGCTCCGGCTGGCGAACCGGCCGCGGCCACCAAACCTGTGGCCGAATCCGAGCCGGAACTTTCCGGAACCCTGGGCGAGTGCCTGCTGGCCGGCAAACTCATGCAGCCGCTCACCATGCAGCACGCGGACGGCACGACCCTGCGGCTCGACCCGGAGCGCGGCGGCTACACCGGCCCCGCCACCCTCAAACCCCTGGTACCGCTGCTGGAGATGCCCATCGGGCAGTCCCGACCCCTGGATGCCGACGCCATCGACCACATGCGCCAGGCCCCCGCCATGCCGCTGACGCGTCTGCTGTGGTTCGCCGCCCTGTCGGCCACGCCCGGGGAACTGGCCCCATCGCTGAATCCGCAGGCGCGTTACCACCTTTCCCGCTGGCCGCAGATCGAACGCGAGTTTCCGCGTCACTTCCGCATCGCCACGGCCATGATGAAGCAGCCCGGCACGCTCGGGGATATCGCCTCGGCCGCCAACGCCCCGGTCTCCGACGTGGTCGATTTCGTCAACGCCTACAGCGTGGCCGGCTACGTATCCAACGACGACGCCCCGACCGACGCCACCGACACGGCCGCCGGCGCGGGCATGTTCTCGCGCCTGCGCCGCCCGTTCGGCCGCGGCGGGCAGAAAGCCCCCTGACGCGAATCGTTACCCGCGCTCCCGAATCATTCTCCGGGGATTTCTCTCCGGAGATTTCGCAGCAGGCGGAAACCACCCGGCAATCCCGGCAGTGAGGATTTCCACGCAACCGTCCTGACAGATATCGCGTGTGTAGGAGCGCACCCGGGCGCGACGGCATCGGCGTTCAAAGAGTCTCGAGGCTGGTCGCGCCCGGGTGCGCTCCTACAAACAACCTGCGCGTGTAGTGGGGCGCGGATGGAATGCGCGGCTCAGGCCGCCTTGGCGTGGGTGAGGATGCCCAGCAGGTCGGCCAGCTTGTCGCGCATTTCGCGGCGGTCGACGATCAGGTCGAGGGCTCCGTGCTGGAGCAAAAATTCGGAACGCTGGAAACCCTCGGGCAAGGTTTCGCGCACGGTCTGCTCGATCACGCGCGGACCGGCAAAGCCGATCAGGGCCCCCGGCTCGCCGATGTTGATGTCGCCGAGCATGGCGAAGCTGGCCGAGACGCCGCCGGTGGTGGGATGGGTAAGGACCGAAACGTAGGGCACACCGGCCTTGCGCAACCGGGCCAGCGCAGCGGAGGTCTTGGCCATCTGGAACAGCGACTGCAGGCCCTCCTGCATGCGCGCGCCACCGGTGGCGTTGAAGCACACGAACGGCGCGCGCTCGTCCAGGGCCCGCTCGGCGGCACGGGTGAATTTTTCTCCCACCACCGAGCCCATCGACCCGCCCATGTAGCCGAACTCGAAGGCCACGGCAACCAGCGGCATGCTCCGGAGCCGGCCCTGCATGGCCACCATGGCGCTTTTCTCACCGGTTTTTTTCTGCGCAGCGAGGATCCGGTCCTTGTATTTCTTGGAGTCACGGAACTTGAGCGAGTCGACCGGCGTCATGCCGGCGAACAGCTCCGTGGTGCTGCCCTCGTCGAACAGCGCCACGAGCCGCTTGCGCGCGGGGATGGCGTGGTGGTGGCCGCACTTGGGACAAACCATCATCTGCCGCTCCAGCTCGGGGCGGTACAGCACCTGGCCGCAGCCCTTGCATTGGCCCCAGACGCCTTCGGGAACCTTGCCCTTGCCCGCCACGGCGCTTTGGGTCCGAGCCCGGTTTGTCACCAGTTTCTGCAGCCAATTCATGCGTTTGCTTTCCGAAGTTGACAAATTCTCTACTTCCCTTCGTCCAATGCGGCGCGTACCGGAGCGAGAAAATCCACGGCACGACGCCGCACTTCGGCGGCGTCCGCGGCACCTTCCAGGTGCGCCACCAGGGCACTACCGATCACCACGGCATCGGCAAAGCCGGCGATGGCTACGGCCTGTTCGGCATTACGCACGCCAAAGCCCACCGCCACCGGCGCCCGCGATTGGCCGCGCACTCCGGTCACGCGCTCAGCAATGGCCTGCGTGGACAATTTTGCCGCGCCCGTGATTCCCGCGAACGACACATAATACAGGAAGCCCTCGGCCGCCTCGCACAACTTGCGCAGGCGCGCCGGGCTGGTGGTCGGCGCGGCCAGCCAGATCTGGCGCAGGCCGGCGGCCCGCAGCGGCTCGACGACCGCCGCTTCCTCGATCGGGCAATCGACCAGCAGCGTGCCATCCACCCCGGCCGCGGCGGCCTCCGCGGCAAAACGGCCGATGCCGTGGATCTCGACCGGATTCAGGTAGCCCATCAGCACAATGGGAGTCCGGTCGTCTTCGCGGCGAAACTCACGCACCCAATCGAGAATGTCCGCCAGCCCCACCCCGGCGGCCAGCGCCCGCTCGTCGGCACGCTGGATGGTGGGGCCATCGGCCATCGGATCGGAAAACGGCACGCCCAGTTCGATGACATCGGCCCCCCCCTCGACCAGGGCATGCATCAACGCCACCACGGTGTCGGGCGACGGATCGCCGGCGGTGATGAACGGGATCAGGCCGGTGCGGCCGGCGGACT
>CAZMMO010000216.1:0-4096 GCA_964567365.1 uncultured Rhodanobacteraceae bacterium
CGCAGGCGGCCGTCCACGTGGATGGCCATGGTCTTGGGCTTGTATTGCAGCAGGCACTGGGTCGCCATCACGTGGCCGACCTCGGTGGTGCCGATGCCGAAGGCCAGCGCGCCGAACGCGCCGTGGGTGGAGGTGTGGCTGTCGCCGCACACGATGGTCATGCCGGGCTGGGTCAGGCCCAGTTCCGGCCCCATCACGTGCACGATGCCGCGGGTACCGCTGTTCCAACCGTGCAGCGTGACGCCGAACTGCGCGCAATTGGCCTGCAGGCGGCTGACCTGGGCCTTGGCCGCCGGCGTCACGTAGGGCGGCTCGCCGGAAGCGTCGGGCGGCAGGGTCGGCGTGGAATGATCCAGCGTGGCCACGGTGCGGTCGGGACGCCGCAGCGGCAGGTTGCGGCGGCGCAGTTCGGAAAACGCCTGCGGCGAGGTCACTTCGTGGATCAAGTGCAGGTCGATATAGAGGATGGCCGGGCTGGACGCATCCTGGGCCCGGACCTCGTGGGCATCCCAGACTTTCTCGAACAGGGTGCGGGGTGCGTTCATGCGGTCTCCTTGGTCGACTGTGGCGCGGTGTGGTGGGAACGGGCGATACGGTTCAGCACGTCCAGCGCGGCCTGCGCGGAGGCTTCAACGATATCGGTGGAGAAACCGTGGCCGCCCCACTGCTGGCCGGCATGGCGCACGTTCAATGTCACCCGGCCCTGCGCGTCGCCGCCCTCGCTGACCGCGTCGACGTGGAAGTCGGTCAGTTCGACCACCTCGCCGGTGGCGCGTTGCAGGGTGCGCAGCACGGCGTCGACCGGGCCGTCGCCGATGGCCGCCTCGGCCACCACGCGGCCGTCCTCGTGGGTCAGCGTGACCGCCGCCGAGGCGCTGCTGCCGAAGTGCGCGGTGGTGTGCAGCTGGGTGATGCGCCAGGGGCCGGCGTCGTCCGGGTTGCGGCCCATCGCCAGCGCTTCCAGATCGCCGTCGTAGACTTCGCCACGACGGTCGGCCAGGTCCTTGAAGCGGGCGAACAGTTCGCTCAGCGCCGCATCGTCCAGCTCGAAGCCCAGGGAGGTCAAACGCTTGCGCAGGGCGGCACGTCCCGAATGCTTGCCCAGCGTCAGCGGCGTCGGCGGCACGCCGACATCCTCGGCACGCATGATTTCGTACGTCTCCGGGTTGCTCAGCACGCCGTGCTGGTGGATGCCCGACTCGTGCGCGAAGGCATTGGCGCCGACGATGGCCTTGTTGCGCTGCACTTCCTGGCCGGTGATCTTGGCCAGCAGGCGCGATACCGAGTAGATGCGGTGGGTGTTCAGATGCGTCGTCGCGCCGTAATACGCTCCGCGCACATACAGCGCCATCGCGACCTCTTCCAGCGAGGCATTGCCGGCACGCTCGCCGATGCCGTTGACGGCGCATTCGACCTGGCGCGCGCCGCCTTCGACGGCCGCCAGCGAATTAGCCACCGCCATGCCCAGGTCGTCATGGCAATGCGCGGAAAACACCACCTTGTCGGCATCCTTGACGTTGGTGCGCATGAAGCGGAAGCGCTCGGTGATTTCCGCCGGGGTGATGTAACCCACGGTGTCGGGCACGTTCAGCGTGCGCGCGCCGGCGGCGACCACGGCATTCAATACTTCGATCAGGAAGTCGGGTTCGGTGCGCATGCCGTCCTCGGGCGAGAACTCGACGTCGTCGCAAAGCTCACATGCACGGGCGACCGACTTGATCGCGGTCTCGAGTACCTTCTCCTTGCTCATGCGCAGCTTGAATTCGCGATGCAGCGGACTGGTCGACAGGAACAGATGCAAGCGCGGTGCGCGCGCCGCTTCCAGGGCCTTGGCCGCCGCCTCGATGTCGCCCGGCACGCAACGCGCCAGCGCGCAGATCGAAGGGCCGCGCACGGCCGCGGCGATGTCCGCCACGGCCGCGGCGTCATCCGGCGAGGCAGCGGGGAACCCCGCCTCGAGCACGTCCACGCCAAGGTCGCCAAGTGCACCCGCAAGGCGCAGCTTCTGCGCACGATTCATCGAAAAGCCCGGCGCCTGCTCGCCGTCGCGCAAAGTGGTATCAAAGATGCGTACGTGCTCGCGCACGCCATCCTCCGCGGTGTCTTGTGACGATTCGTGTTGCATGGAACGGTCTCCGTTTTGTAGGAGGAACAACAAAAAACCCCGCATCCTCTCGGGTGCGGGGTTCCGGCTGGATCGTATTCACGACGCGACCTATCCCGCACCTCCGCAGGTAATAAGCACGAGGACGAGTACAAGGGTCACGACCCGCACGACGGGCAAACGCGCACCGACCGCCGTGGAAAGGCGGAAATCGGAGGTGCGGCGCTGACGATCGTGCGTGGACATGCCGCTGAAGCTACTCGGGTCCCCGCAAGCTGTCAATACAAGGGTGAAACATCCGGCCGGGACTTTCATATAGTCTGTTTGCATATGCTTGTTGCAGCGAAGGTTCCCGCGCGTCAACAGGTTCGCGACCAGCGTTACGTGAGCCATCGACGGCGGCCCGGCACCGGCTCCGTTTTTTCGCGGCAATTGATAATCCTGCCGCTGAATGTCCCGGGCATTTTCGTGCCGAAGGGAATTGGGGATATTCCCTGTCTGCGCGGCAATCGGCAACCGGGGCCAACGGGAGCGCGACCATCGCCTGGCAACTCCCTGTTGGGGATGAAATGCACGGTCCGCAAACACCGGGTTCGCATTCCATGTCGCGGGGCGCCTGTGTATCCTTGTCGCGGAATTGCACCTGATTTTCTCCGGCCGCTTCGTACGCAATGCGAAAGGGAAGAACGATCCGTTATCGGCATACCACCCATGCCGGGAAGCGAAACCCGGACGCACGGATGATCCGTCGGGAAAATCCCCTCGACGCCTTCGCACGCCCGGGGCATGCGTCCCCGGCACCGCCTTCCTTGACACACGGGAATACAACATGTTCTTTCGCCCCGCCGTTGCCGCCCTGCTCCTGATGGCCCTGCTGCCCGCCGCTCATGCCCAGCACAAGGACCTGCGTGCCTACGGGATCGACATCGGCGTGCTGCACCCCGGCAAGTGGAATGCCATCACCGATGTGCCCGGCGTGGAGGTCGGACAAAAGACGCTGATCGAGGGCGACAATATCCGCACCGGCGTCACGGCCATTCTTCCGCACGCGGGCGACATGTTCCAGAGCAAGGTGCCGGCGGCCGTGTACGTGGGCAACGGTTTCGGCAAGCTGATGGGCTCGACCGAGATCGAGGAACTGGGCAGCATCGAGACCCCGATCGTGCTGACCAACACGCTCAGCGTGGCGACGGCCGCCGATGCCCTGATCGACTACACGTTCTCCTTTCCCGCCAACGACCACGTGCGTTCGGTCAACCCGGTGGTGGGCGAGACCAACGACGGCTACCTCAACGACATCCGCGGCCGCCACGTGACCAAGCGCGACGTGCTCGACGCCATCCACGCGGCCAAGAGCGGCGAGGTGGCGCAGGGCGATGTCGGCGCCGGCACCGGCACGGTGGCGCTGGGCTTCAAGGGCGGCATCGGCACCTCGTCGCGGACGCTGCCCAAATCCCTCGGCGGCTATACCGTGGGCGTGCTGGTGCAGACCAACTTCGGCGGCGTGCTGCGCGTGGACGGGGCGCTGATCGGCAAGGCGCTGGGCACCTACTACATGAGCAACAAGCTCAACTACTCGCCCGACGGATCGTGCATGATCATCGTCGCGACCGATGCGCCGGTGGGCTCGCGCAACCTCAAACGCATCGCCAAGCGCGCCATCCTCGGGCTGGCGCGGACCGGCGGCATCGCCTCCAACGGCAGCGGCGACTATGTGATCGCGTTTTCGACCAACAAGGCGCTGCGCATCCCGTACCACTCCGACAAGCCAGTGCAGGAGGTTCCCCACCTGCGCAACGACGCGATGTCACCCCTGTTCCTGGCCACCGTCGAGGCGACCGAGGAAGCCATCATCAATTCGCTGTTCCACGCCACGACCATGACCGGACGCGACGGCCACACGGTGAAGGCGCTGCCGGTCGACAAGGTCCTGCGCATCCTCAAGCAGCACGACTACCAGCACTGGGGCAAGCCCTGAGGCGTAGGAGCGCT
>CAZMMO010000217.1:0-4069 GCA_964567365.1 uncultured Rhodanobacteraceae bacterium
CGAGAACCTGCTCGATTCCGACGCCGTCGCCGCGCTGGCGGCCGACCTGGCCAAGGTGTGCCGGGTCAAGGTGATCGCGCCGTGCGCGGCGATCACGCTGGTCGGGCGCGGCATGCGCTCGATGCTGCACCAGTTGTCCTCGGTGCTGGCCGAGTTCGGCCAGTTGCGCGTGCACCTGATCTCGCAATCGTCCAACAACCTCAACCTGACCTTCGTGGTGGACGAAGGCGTGGTGGAGCACCTGTTGCCGCGTCTGCACGAGCTGCTGGTGCGCGCCGGCTGCATGCGTTGCGACGATGCCGTCCTGTTCGGGCCCACCTGGCAGACCCTGTACGGCCGTGGCGAGACCAGCAGCGCCCCCGCGTGGTGGCATGACGAGCGCAAGCGGCTGCTGGACCTGGCCGCGCGCCGCACGCCGGCCTATGTCTACCACCTGCCGACCGTGCGTCAGCGGGCGCGTGCGCTGCGGGAACTCAAGGCCGTCGACCGCGTGTGGTATGCGACCAAGGCCAACGCGCATCCGGCCCTCCTGAAGACCCTGGCGGACGAAGGCATGGGCCTGGAATGCGTGTCGCCGGGCGAGCTCGAGGCCTGCGCCGCGGCCGCGCCGGGTACCCCGCGCCTGTTCACGCCCAATTTCGCGCGCCGCGAGGACTTCGTGCAGGCCCTGGCGGCCACCGACGTGTACGTCACCCTGGATGCCCTGCACCCCCTGCAGTACTGGGGCGACCTGTTCACTGACCGCGAGATCCTGCTGCGCGTGGACCTGGGACGCGGCCTGGGCCACCACGAGAAGGTGCGCACCGGCGGCGAGGGCAGCAAGTTCGGCCTGCCGCTGGACGAGCTGGACGCCTTCCTCGACCTGGCGGCCCGCCACCGCGTGCGCGTCGCCGGCCTGCACAGCCACCTGGGTTCGGGCGTGCTCGATGCCGGCCACTGGGGCGAGGTGGCATCGCAGCTGGCCGCGCTGGCCGAGCGCATCGGCGGCGTCGACGTGCTCAATCTCGGCGGCGGCCTCGGCGTGCCGCCGCATCCCGGCGAGCAGCCGCTGGACCTGGCGGCCGTGGACGCGGCCCTGCTGGAGGTCAAGCAGGCCTACCCGAACAGCCGCTTCTGGCTGGAACCGGGGCGCTTCCTGGTGGCCGAGGCCGGCGTGCTGCTGGCACACGTCACCCAGACCAAGCGCAAGGGCGCGCGCAACTACCTGGGCGTGGATGCCGGCATGAACAACCTGATCCGTCCGGCCCTGTACGACGCCTGGCACCGCATCGTCAACCTGACTCGGCTGGACGATGCGGCCACCACGGTCTACCAGGTGGTGGGACCGATCTGCGAGACCGGCGACGTGCTCGGCGCCGACCGGCGCCTGCCCGAGGCGCGCGAGGGTGACGTGATGCTGATCGCCCAGACCGGCGCCTATGGCGCCGTCATGGCGTCACACTACAATTTGCGTGATGATGCCGACGAGATCGTGATCGAGTAGCGAACACCCCACAAGCGGCCGGGCCGGCATCCTTGTCGGCAGGAGCGGTCGCGGAGCTTTTGCATGGCCTTGAACGACCCACGCCAGGCACGAACCTTCCGTTTCGTGCGCAGCCGCTACGCCGACGGCGTGGCCGAGCTGGTGTATGCCTACGACGACGGCCCGGAGATGGTCGAGCGCATCACCTTTCCGGAGGCGCCGCCGCTGGCGCCCGAGCGCGCCGATGCGTTCGCCGTGGCGCTGGCCTGGCTGCATGCGGTGGCCGGCGTCAGCTATTACAAGGCCGGCGTGCCGCAGCAGGTGCGCTTCGAGTCCGGCGTGCCCGACGCCATGGCGATCGACCTGCTCGAATCGGTCTACCGGCACGGCCTGGCCGAGTTTGCCTACCGCAACGGGCTCAACCTCGACGAGCGCGTGCATTTTCCGCATGCGCAAACCGCTGGGCAGGATGCCGGTGCCGGATCGGACCCGGTGGCGGCGGCGATCGGCCTGCCGCCGCGCACCCTGATTCCCATCGGCGGAGGCAAGGACTCGCTGGTGGTCATCGAGGCCGTCAAGCGCGCTGGTGGCACGGCCACGGTGGCGTGGCTGGGGCACTCGCCCCTGATCGAGGCCTGCGCCGAACGCACCGGCCTGCCCACGCTCAACATCGGCCGCGAGCTTTCCCCCGTATTGTTCGAATACAACCGCATGGGCGCGTACAACGGCCATGTTCCGGTCACCGCCGTCAATTCGGCCGTCCTGGCGCTGGCGGCGATCGTGTACGGGTACGACACCATCGCCTTCGCCAACGAGCGCTCGGCCTCGGCGCCGACGCTCGAGTACGAGGGTCGCGCGATCAATCACCAATGGAGCAAGGGCCTGGCCTTCGAAAGCGCCTTTGCCGACTACCTGCATGCCCGCGTGGCCGCCGACCTCGATTACTGCTCCCTGCTGCGCCCGTTTGCCGAGCTGGCGGTGACGGCGGCGTTCTCGCGCCTGGGCGGCGAATACAGTGAGGTTTTTTCCAGTTGCAACCGCAACTTCCGCATTCTCGGTTCCAAGCCCACCGACCGCTGGTGCGGGCATTGCCCCAAATGCCACTTCGTGTTCCTGGCGCTGGCGCCGTTCCTGCCCAAGCCGAAACTGCTGGCCATCTTCGGCCACAACCTGCTGGACGACGAAAGCCAGGCCGCCGGTTTCGACGCGCTGATGGAATACCGCGACCACAAGCCGTTCGAATGCGTCGGCGAGGGCCGTGAGGCGCGTGCCGCCTTCGCCACCCTGGTGCAACGGCCGGAGTGGGCCGAGGACGCCCTGGTGAAGCGTTTCCGCCGCGAGATCCTGCCGCAGCTGGATCCGACCGACCTGGCGCTGGAACCATGGCTGCAACCCTCGGACGAGCACCGCGTTCCACCGCGCCTGCACAAGGCCCTCGATGAAATTCGCCACGCTTGACGGCCGGCGCGTCGCGGTCTGGGGCTTCGGCCGCGAGGGCCGCGCCGCGCTTGCCGCCTTGCAACGGCATTTGCCCGGGCAACCGCTGACCCTGTTCTGCCGTGCCGCCGAGGCCGCGTCGTTGCCGGCCACCACGGGCATCGACGTGCACACCGATGCGCCCGACGCCGACGCGCTGGCCGCGTTCGACTTCGTCGTCAAGTCGCCAGGCATTTCCCTGTACAAACCGGAGATCGCGCTCGCGCAAAAGCGCGGCACGGTATTCACCTCCGGCACCGCGCTGTGGTTCGGCGAGAACCCCGGCGCGCGCGTCATCGGCATCACCGGCACCAAAGGCAAGAGCACCACCGCCGCCCTGGCCGCGCACCTGGCGCGCGCCGTCGGCGTGCGTACCGCGCTGGCTGGCAATATCGGCCTGCCGCTGCTGGAACTGGACGGGCAGCAGGCCGAGCTGTGGATCGTCGAACTGTCCAGCTTCCAGACCGGCGAGGCCGGCCCGCTCGAAGTCGGCGTCGTCACCAGCCTCTACGCGGAGCATCTGGACTGGCACGGCTCGCTCGAGCGTTATGTCGCCGACAAGCTGAAACTGGCCGACGTCTCGCGCACCCTGGTGGTCAACGCGGCCCAGCCGCACCTGCTGGAGCAGACGGCCGGGCATCCGCGGCGCGTCCTCTTCGGCGATCCCGCAGGCTGGCACATCAATGACGGGATGAAGCCCCGTGGCGGGGTCGAGTCGACGCAGCCCGCCCTCTGCAGGGCCGACGACGTCATCGCCCCGGTGTCGATCCTGCCGATCCCCGGCCGCCACAACGCCCTCAATGCCTGCGCCGCCCTGACGGCATTGGAGCAGGCCGGGCTGGATGTCGGCGCTGCGGTCTCCGCGCTGGCCACGTTCCGGCCGCTGCCGCATCGTCTCCAGCCTCTGGGCCGGAAGGACGGCATCGACTGGATCGACGACTCCATCAGCACCACGCCGCAGGCGGCCCTGGCGGCGCTGGACAGCCTGGCCGGACGCCGCGTCATCCTGATCCTCGGCGGCCACGACCGTGGCCTGGACTGGTCCGGTTTTGCCGCGGCCGTCGGCGGGCGCTCCGGTCTGTGCATCATCACCCAGGGCGCGAATGGCCCGCGCATCGCCGCCGCCCTGCG
>CAZMMO010000218.1:0-2021 GCA_964567365.1 uncultured Rhodanobacteraceae bacterium
GCCGTCGCGGTGGAATTGTGCGAAAGCCGCGCCCAGGGCATCCGCGACCCCGAAGCCTTCAAGCGCATGGACCTGTTCCAGGTGATCCGCCAAGGCAAGACCGGCATGGTGGCCGCCAGCCTGGCCCTGGCCTCGTTCCAGAAACGCCTGGCCGAGCAATACGGGATCGAGCCGGGCGCGGAGATGAAGGCGGCCATGCTCGGCGCCGAGGAACAGGGCCTGCCGCTGTGGCTGGTGGACCGCGAGGTCGGTACCACGCTCAAGCGCGCCTGGCGCGGTCTGCGCTGGCGCGACAAACTGGCGGTCCTGGGCGGCCTGCTGGGCAGCGTGTTCGAGCGCGAGGACATCGCCGAGGAGGACATCGAAAAACTCAAGCAGGGCGACATGCTCGAAGGCGCCTTCAACGAATTCGCGCACAATTCGGCCTCCCTCTACCAAAGCCTGATCAGCGAGCGCGACCGGTTCATGGCGGCCCGGCTGCGCGGCTACGCCGCCGGCCAGCCCGAGGTGCGGCGCGTGCTGGTGGTCATCGGCGCCGGCCACCTCAAGGGGACATGCGGGCAGCTGCGCCGGCAGCAGGAAGACCCGGACGCGTTGAACGCCGAACTGGCGCGGGTCCCGCCCGGGTCGCGCTGGCCCAAGTGGCTGGCCATCGGCCTGGTAGCCCTGGTGTTCGCGGCCATCGGCTACGCCTTCTACCGCAGCCCCGCCCTCGGCGGCCAGGCGCTGCTGGTATGGGTGCTGTGCACCGGCGGGCTGGCCGCCCTGGGTGCCGTGGCCGCCGGAGGCCACCCCCTGAGCATCCTCGCCGCGTTCGTGGCCGCGCCGTTGAAACCGTTCCGCCCCGGCATCCCCGCGGGCGCCGTGGGCGCGCTGGCCGAGGTGTGGATCCGCCGTCCCCGGGTGGCCGACTTCGAAACCCTGCGCGACGATGTGACGCAGTGGCGTGGCTGGTGGCGCAATCGCGTAGCGCGCGTATTCGTGCTATTCATGTTGGTCAACATCGGCACCATGATCGGCGAGTACGCAGCCGGCATCCACATTCTGGGCAAGTTGCTCTGACGGCGCTTCCGATGGCGTTCGTCCCTGTCCAGAGGTGTAGCCCGCACGCTATACTCGGCGTTTCGACACATCGGCCAGGCGGCCGTCTTGCGGGGACTCCTTGATGATGCGACCACTACTGCTTGCTCTTCTGTCCGCCACGCTGGTACTGGGATTCGGTACCGCCCACGCCCAGAGTTACAAGAACCTCAAGGGCAACAAGGAAGCCGGTCGCACCTTCGTCTACACCTGTGCCGGCTGCCATGGCGTGCCGGGCTACCAGAACGCCTACCCGACTTACCATGTGCCGCGCATCGCCGGGCAGAACGAGCAGTACATCATCGATGCGCTGCACGAATACAAGGACGGCCGGCGCAAGCACCCGACCATGAACGCGCAGGCCGAGAGCATGTCCGACCAGGACATCGCCAATATCGCCGCCTATCTGTCCAGCCTGAAGCCGAACAAGTAATCCATCCGAGGACCTGGCATGAAGAACGCAATCACACTTTCGTTGCTGGCCGCCTCGCTGGCGTTCGTCTCCACCGCCGCACTGGCTGGCGGCGACCCGGCCGCCGGAGCCAAGAAGGCCGTTCCCTGCGAGGCCTGCCACGGCAAGCACGGCATCGCGGTGGCCCCGCAATACCCGGACCTGGCCGGCCAGTACGCCGACTACATCGTGCAGGCCCTGCACGAATACAAGGACGGCCAGCGTCAGAACGCGATCATGAAGGGCTTCGCCTCGCAGCTGTCCGACCAGGACATGCAGGACATCGCCGCCTATTTTTCGCAGCAGAAGTCCCCCTTGGACAACATCAAGCACGACATCCAGGGCAGCGACTGATTCCACCTCCTGCCACAGCAACACCCATCCACGAAAAGCCCGGCACACCCTGCCGGGCTTTTTGCTGGCCCATGCCCCACACCCACATTGTGTAGGAGCGCACCCGGGCGCGACGGCCTCAAGACTCATTGAGCGC
>CAZMMO010000218.1:2121-4060 GCA_964567365.1 uncultured Rhodanobacteraceae bacterium
TGTTCGACCGCTACAAAGAATCACTGAAAGCCCGTTCCGACCGCCAGGCCGCCATGAAGCTTGGCGTGAAAGTGCAAACGGTCAGCAACTGGCGTACCCGCGGCAGCCAGGCCGAGGCGGCCACCATCGACGCGATGTGCCGCCAGCTGGAAGAAGATCCCACGCCATGGCTGCTGCGCATCCAGGCCGAACAGGGTGGAGAGGATTCGGCCAACAGCATGGTGTGGCGCCGCGTGGCCACGCGCCTGGGCGTGTCGCTGTCGATGCTGTCCATCGCGTTCGGCGGCTTGGCCGTGGCCGGAGCAAGCCACGTGGCTTCCCTGTCCGACTCGTCGTCGACGGCATTTTCGTTTGTCCTGTCCACCCTGCGCATGGTGTCCATGGCCGGCTGAAGGCAGGCTCGACCCGAATCCGCCCCGGGAGCGCGCGCAAGCATTTTCCGGGGCGGATTCGGTATCGCCTGAAACCAACGGGGACCCCGGGCCAGACGCATCCGCGGGTCGGTTTTTCATCAGGTTCTGCGCCGGCCGGCCTTTTCCAATTCCAGGGCATCCAGCACCGCCTTGAGTTCTTCCGGCAGGGGCGTGCTGAAACCGTAGCTGCGCCCGTCCAGATCGAACTCGAAACGCGCGGCATGCAGGAACAGGCGCCTCAGACCCATCCCGCGCAAGCGCCGGTTGGCTTCGGCATCCCCGTATTTTTCGTCACCCGCCACCGGATGGCCGGCATGGGCGGCATGCACGCGGATCTGGTGCGTACGGCCGGTCCCCAGGGTTGCCTGCATCAGGCACGCCCCGCGATAGCGCTCCACTTCGCGGAAAAAAGTCAGCGCCGGCTTGCCGTCATCGGAAACCTGCACCATGCGCTCGCCGCCCTGACGCACGAATTTGCGCAAGGGCACGTTGACGTCGAACTTCGAACGCCCCGGCTGGCCGGCCAGAAGCGCCAGGTACTGCTTGGTGACCGCGCCATCGCGGATCAGCGCCTGCAGGCCGACGAGCCCCGCGCGCGTGCGCGCCATGACCAGCACGCCGCTGGTATCGCGGTCCAGGCGATGGACCAGTTCCAGGTGCTCTGCCGGACGCGCGGCGCGCATCAGCTCGATGGCTCCGTGGCGGATGCCGCTGCCGCCGTGGCTGGCCACGCCCGAGGGCTTGTCCAGGACCAGAAAATGCCGGTCCTCGAAGATCACCCGCTCGGCCAGCTCCGCGACCTGCCCCGCCGGCGCGGCGGCCGGCTCCCGCGCGCCGGTACGCACGGGGGGAATGCGCACCAGGTCGCCCGCCGCCAGACGGGTACCCGGCTTGGCCCGCCCGCCGTTGATGCGCACCTGGCCGGTGCGCAGCAGGCGGTACACCAGGCTGCGCGGCACGCCCTTGAGCTGGGCGGCCAGGAAGTTGTCGACCCGCTGGCCATCGCGCTCGGGACCGATCTCCACCTGCCGGACCCGATCGGACGAGGCGCGCGAAGTTGCCGTTTGCATTGAAAAAATCCTGTCCTGAAGGGTATACTGCGCCGGCGCAAAGCCGTCCGGCTTGCAACGTACGACCGGGTATGGCACCCAGCCGTCACGTCGGCGGGCATTCTGCCGGTGTCCATGCGACATCGGCCACGAATGCCCTTTCATCGTAACGGTTCCGGTTGCTCCCTGTCCCCTGCTCCCGCGGAGCATGGGGGTCGCCTGTCATGCAATCGTCACCGTTTCCCGCATGACATGTCGGGCTCCCTGTCGTCGTACAAGACGGGCGCGCGCAACGGAACAATCGTACCGGAGTAGTGACATACCCCGGCCCCACCGCCGCTGCCGCAGCGGCACGTTTCCGGCCCGGCCGCCCCATGGGCGCCGCCGCAAGCGTTCCACGCGGCGCAGCCAAGGATTACCGCACAATGAAACGCATGTTGATCAACGCAACTCAGCGCGAAGAGTTGCGTGTGGCCA
>CAZMMO010000219.1:0-4052 GCA_964567365.1 uncultured Rhodanobacteraceae bacterium
AGCTTGCGCTGGAATGACGGGGATCAGAGGTTCGAGTGGCAACAGGATCCCGGCCCCCGGTGCGGCACTGCCCTCACGAGCCGCCCTGCACCGGCAGGGGTGCCAGGATCTGCTGCAGGTAATCGGTCTTGCCCGGCAGTTGCACCAGGTGCGGATACTTCAGGCCGCCCTCGTAATGGATGCTGTGCGAGGCCGTCACGCCGTCTTCCACGGCACGTATCTGCAGAGGCTTGCGGTCCTGCGCAGCGCGGGCGATCGCCGCACGCAGATTTTTCGTGCTCCAGCCCTTGCCGTCGATGGACAGGATCTGCATGCCCGGCGCAAGCCCGGCCTGGAAGGCGGGACCCTTCCAGCGCACGTCCAGGATGCGGCCCTTCTGGTTCAGGAACAGGCCCACCGAGAACATCGCGTTGACGCCCTTGCGGCTGAGCTCACCCTCGCCCACGTTCTCGATGGCCTCCTGGTAGCGCGACGGCTTGCCGGTATAGGCCAGGCGCCAGCCGCTGGCCTGGATGCCGGACAGCAGCGGCACCTGTTTGCCCACGCCCGTCAGCCAGCCGTGCAGGAAGTTCTTCCAGTCGTACGGCTGGACCTTGTCGAGCGCCTGGACGACATCGTCGAAGGTGTAGGTGTGGGTCACGTAGCTGCCGTTGTCGACGCGGAAAAAATTACGCGCGAAATCGTCGATGGAACGCCGGTCGTGGCTCAGCGTGCGGATCTTCATGTCCACGGCCAGCCAGAGCAGTTCGCCTTCGCGGTAGAAGTCGGTCCCGCGGCGCCAGTTGGACCAGGCGCTGGGCGCTCCATAAAGCAGCTGCGCGGCCCGGGCCGTATCGACCAGCGGGCGCCACTGGCGGCCGGGCTCGTGCGCCATGATCGCGGCCCGGTAGGCCACCACCTGGCGCCAGGTCTGCGGCGACCACAATCCGCTGCGCACGGTCAGCACGTCGCCCAGGTACACGGTCAGGCCCTCGTACACCCACAGCATCCTGGAATGTTCGGGGCTTTCGAAATTGGGCTGCCACAACTGGGCCGGCCGCATGAACTTGCCATTCCACGAATGCGTGGACTCGTGCGGCAGCAACGAGGCGTCGAGCATGAAGTGGGCGGCGTCGGCGAACATCTTCGTGCCACCGCGGGCGCGATCGTCGCTGGAGCGGTGATGCTCCAGGCCGCCCACCGGGGTGTGGTCGCTCAGCACCAGCAAAAAGTGGTAGTCGTCGTAGTGATGCGAATCGAACAGCGCCTGCTCCTGCTCGACCAGTTTCCGGTAACCGGCGATCTGCTGCGCGGAAATGTCCACCGCAGCCGCGTTGTCGCCCACCATGTCGAGGTAACGGTGCACCGTGGAGCCGGGGGGAGTGAGATCGACCTGGCGGAAATACTTGCCGGCGATGACCGGCGAATCGACCAGCGTGTTGAACGGCACCGGCCGGAAGGTGACGCGCTTGCCCTGGCGCTGCTCCGTCTTCAGCGCGCTGGCGTAGTGCCAGTCGGCCGGAATGACCAGCGTCGGCTGGAACATCTGGTCCTTGGTCGGCCAGCCGGCCCGGTACAGCGCGACATGGTCCCAGGTGAGGTCCAGCAGATGCGGCGTGGCGCGGCCGGTGGAGGGAAACTGGAAACGCACGTCGATGCGATCCACGCCCTGCGGCACCGTGACGTGGAACGTGAACATGTCGGTGTCGTCACGCCGCCAGGCGATCCGTTTGCCGTTGGCGCTGACTTCCAGCCCCATCAGCTTGCCGATGGGCCCGTCCGGCGAATGGTCGCCGGGAATCCACTTCGGGTAATACAGCGTGAGGGGACCGGGCTTGACCGGCATGACCTCGTCCACGTACAGGAGTTTCTGCGCCGGATCGGGCAATCGCACCGTCAGATCGACGCGTCCGGGTGGCGGAGCTTCCGCGCTTGCCTGCCCCATGCAGGCCAGGGCAAGGACCAGACCGACCAGAGGAAGCCACGACCCTCGTTTCATGCGTCACTCCTGAATGATGTACCAAAGGTTTGCCACCAGTACGGCAACGCGCCAGAGCCACTCAAAACCCCATGAGGATATCCAGAAACAGAAGCCGTCCACCAATGAAAAAACCTTGCGGCTGCATAACCATTGGTTGTGGGTGTACTCGGAAACACGCGGATGGCCAACGGCAACGAGGGCGAGCGTACGCCGGCCCGCCCTGCCGCGCAAAACCGCACGCCACAAGGCGATACCCGCACCGGCACCCGGTCCGGAAGTACCCGCCGACGGGAATCATGGAGCGTACTCAACCAAAGGCCATAAAAGCTGCTAGATTCAGGAACAGCAAGACGACCTTGATCCAGCTTTGAAACGCGACGCCACAAGGCACGATGGCCTCGGCCCGGAACCCGCAGGGCCCCGGAAGGCAACGGGAGATGCCTGCCGAGCGCAACCGTGACCGTATCCGGCAACGCTTCCACGGCAACGATAAAGCGGCAAGACCCGACATGCGCCTGCGATACATCGAACTGTTCCACGCCATCCTGACTACCGGCAGCCTGACCGGCGCGGCCAAGCTGTTGAACATTTCGCAGCCGGCGGCCAGCAAGGCCCTGCAGCACGCCGAGGCCCAGTTGGGATTCGCCCTGTTCAGCCGCGTGCGCGGCCGCCTGCAGCCGACCCAGCAGGCGCTGCTGATGCGCCACCGCATCGAGAAGATCATCCACGACGTGCACGACCTGGGGCGCCTGGCAAAAACCATGCAGCAACCGGAAAGCTCGCCCCTGCGGGTGACCTGCACGCCCACGCTGGCGCAGGTGCTGCTGCCCGACACCACCGTCCTGCTACGCGAGGATTTTCCCGACACCACCACGGAACTGTCCACCCAGCATTCGGTGGAAATGTGCAAATCGCTGACCCTGCACGAATCGGACATCGGCATCACCCTGCAGGACGCCAGCGACCAGAACCTGGTGCAGGAAACCCTCTGCCGCGGCCAGGTCATGGTGATCGCCCCGCCGGGCTGGTGGACGGAAGAAGAGCTCAAGCGCCCCCTGCCGATCCGCGCCCTGGCCAACCAGCCCATGATCGGCATCGCGGTGCGCGATGCGCTGGGCAGCATGCTGCAAAGCCGGCTGGCGCAGGTCGATCCGGCCCCGCGCATCTCGGTCTGGGTGCAGACCTACCAGTTGGCCTACTCCCTGGTCCTCAAGGGCGAAGGCATGGCCCTGGTCGATCCTTTCACGGCCCGTTGCAGCAGCGTGGAAAGGGTGCAGACACGGCCGCTGAAGCTGAGCATGGACGTGGTGCTGTATGCGACCTACCGGCCCGACAACCCCTTGAACCCGGTGCAGCAGCGCTTCCTGGAGATCGTGAGCAAGCTGGCGCAGAAAATCCTCGCGCAGCCCTGACCACTCCCTGCAGCAGCCCGGTGCCGGAAGGCGGCTTGCCGAAGCCAACCCAAAACCTGCGGTTATGGCAGGTATCCGTCTTTTCATTGGTGGGCAACATCCACGGATGCGTATGCTCGACAGTTGCCATGTACGGCAGAAGGACGTTCGACCAGAGGAGAAATCGATGAAATCCATCCGTACCCTGCTTCCCATGATCGCGCTGGCCGCCTCGGCCACGGCGCTGGCCGCCCACGCCGGCATCACCGGATTTCCGCCCGCGGTGAAGCCGGCCGACCTGGTCCTGCGCGACGCCGTCGTGGCCACGCTCGATCCCTCGCAACCCCAGGCCCAGGCCATCGCCATCCGTGACGGCAAGATCGAGGCCGTGGGCAGCAACCGGGGCATCTCGCACTATGTCGGCAAGCAGACCAAGGTGCTCGACCTGCACGGCGCCTTCGTCACCCCCGGGTTCATCGAAGGCCATGGCCACCTGTTCCAGACCGGGCAATCGCTGCTGCACGTTCCCGTGGGCAAGGCCGAGAACTGGCAGGGCATCGTGGACATGGTCAAGGCCGCGGTCGCCAAGGCCAAGCCGGGCCAGTGGATCGTCGGTTCGGGCTGGCAGCAGAACAAGTGGGACAAGGTCCCGCAACCCAACCTCGACGGCCTGCCCCTGCCGGACAAGCTCGACGCCGTGT
>CAZMMO010000220.1:0-4048 GCA_964567365.1 uncultured Rhodanobacteraceae bacterium
ACGTTCGGGACGTAGAAGTCGCAGGTTCAAATCCTGTCTCCCCGACCAATCATGATCCGCAGACGCCCGGTCCTTCCGGGCGTTTTGCATGGTGCATCCTCGTACGGCCGGTCACATGGTCGTGGTGGGCCGCTCGGAATTGAGCAGGCCGCCGAGAATGGCCTCGATCTTGGTGCGCGCCACTTCGCCGTCGCCCTTGGTCTCGTTGAAATGCAGGCCGATGCCGGGGATGCGGCTGCCCGCCCCGACGGGGGTCACCCAGACTACCTTGCAGGCCACCGACATGCGTTCGCCCGCCTCGACCAGCGTCACCAGCAGCACCACCTCGTCGCCCAGGCAGTAGCGCTGGGTGGTCGGCACAAACAGTCCGCCGCCCTTGAGGTAGCCCATATAAGCTTCATAAAGAGCTGTTTTGTCCTTGATTTTCAAGGACAATATGCCTTGCCTCGCCGTGCCTTGCATGTCCGGTTCCCGAAACTTCCCCGTGCCGGGTACCAGCTTGTACCGGCAGCGCCCCGATGGTCAAGCCGATCAAGTCACAGGGACGCACCATGCGCCCCGGCGCGGCTCAGCGCCAGTGCGAAAGAAGCTCCAGCACGACCAGGTCCACCCGCAACGGCCCGCGCAGGGATTCGCGGGCGCGATTGGCCCGCGCGAACCATTGGCCCAGGCCGTCGGCGTCGAGCCGGCTGTCCAGGCCGCCGGGTTCCCCGGCCGCACGCCGGCGCGCTTCCTCGGCTACGGCACTGGCGGCAAAACGCAGACGCGAAGGCAGGGCCTCGTCCGTCCAGCGTTGCATGACGGCATAGCGGTCGCGGCGTCCCTGGGCCAGCGCCGTCAGGTCCGCCAGCACCTGTTCGCGCTCGGACAGCATGCCCTGCTCGTGCCATTGCCATGCCAGTCCCGGGTTTCCCCCGGCCGCCGCCAGCGCTCCGCGGGCGTCTTCGACACCGGCCTGCTGCAGCCATTCCAACGCCTGTGCGTCCGGCGGCAGGCGGAAATCCACGCGTTGGCAACGGCTGCGGATGGTGGCGGGAAGCCGCCACGGGGCATCGGCGACCAGCAGGATCAGGCTGGCCGCGGAAGGCTCTTCCAGCGTCTTCAACAAGGCGTTGGCCGCGGCCGCGTTCATGGCGTCGGCCGGATCGACGTCGGCAATCTGCCAGCCACCGAACTGGCTGGCCATGGCCAGGCGCGCGGACAATGCGCGAATCTGTCCGACCACGATTTCCTTGCGCGGCTTGCCGCTGCTGTTGAGCTCGAACGTGACATGCACGCGATCCGGGTGGGTACCGGCTTCGAGCAGGGCGCAGGCGCGGCAATGGCCACAGGCATCGCCCTCCACGGGTTGTTCGCACAACAGACCGCGTGCCAGGCGCTCGAGAAAATCGCGTTTGCCGAGCCCGGAGGGTCCGGCCAGCAGCAAGGCATGCGGCAAGGCGCTGCGCGCGCGCCGCGCCTGCAACATGGCCCACGGGGCCTGGTGCCATGGCGGAACCGGCACACTCATGCCGAGGCTCCGTCCAGCAGGCGGTCGATGGCCTCGATGGCATGCCGCAACACCGTTTCGGCCGGCTGGCTGGCGTCGATGCGGCAAAAGCGCTCCGGATCGGCGTCGGCGCGCTCGCGATAGGCCGCGCGCACGCGTTCGAAAAAGCCGTCGCCCTCGCGTTCGATGCGATCGCTGTCGGCACGCCCGGCAATGCGGTCGCGGCCGACGGCCACCGGCAGGTCCAGCAACAGGGTCAGGTCCGGCACCAGGTCGCCTACGGCCCAGCGCTCCAGCGCGGCAATACGCTCCATCGGCTGGCCGCGCCCGCCGCCCTGGTAGGCGTAGCTGGCGTCGGCGAAACGATCGCAGATCACGCAACGGCCGGCGGCCAGCGCCGGGCGCAGCACTTCGCGTACCAGTTGCGCGCGCGCGGCGAACATCAACAGCAATTCGGATTCGGCACACACCTCGCCGTGTTCGGGCCCCAGCACCAGCGCCCGTATCCCTTCGCCCAGCGGCGTGCCGCCCGGTTCGCGGGTCAGCACGGGATCGATGCCGCGCGCCACCAGATGCGCACGCAGGCCTTCGAGCAAGGTGCTTTTGCCGGCGCCTTCGCCGCCTTCGAGGGTGATGAGGCGGCCGGTCATGCGGGGGCTCCGGGGAGCTGACGCTGCGGGACTCGGGACTCGGGACTCGGGACTCGATAGAGCCGGGACTCGGGACTCGGGACTCGGGACTCGTAAAAGCGGAGGGCATTTCCGCCTTCACCGAAATGACGCGAGGATTTATCGCTTTTCCCGAGTCCCGAGTCCCGAGTCCCGAGTCCCGATCCAACACCAGCCAAACCGCCCCAATCGCCACGCATCACCGAACACTCCCCGCAAGCCACCATCACCGACACCGCTTCAACTGATAACACGCCACGGCCCGGTTCTGCTGCGCCAGCGTATCGGAAAACACGTGTCGTCCGCTGCCGTCGCCGCGGGCCACGAAGTACAAGGCCCTGCCCTTGGCCGGGTGCAGCGCGGCGTGGATGGCTGCCTTGCCGGGCATGGCGATCGGGGTGGGTGGCAGGCCCTTGTGCAGGTAGGTGTTGTAGGGCGTGTCGGTACGCAACGCCTTCCAGGTGATGTCGCCGTGGTATTTGTCGCCCATGCCGTAAATGACGGTCGGATCGGTCTGCAACGGCATGCCCCGTCGCAGGCGCCGGACGAAGACGCCGGCGATGCGTGCACGCTCGTCGGCGCGGGCGGTTTCCTTCTCCACCAGCGAGGCCAGGATCAGCGCCTGGTAGGGTGAATCCAGCGGTACGTCGGCGGCACGCTGCTTCCACTCGGCCGCCAGCACTTTCTGCATGGCCCGGTAGGCACGCTTGAGCAGGGAAAGGTCGGTGTCGCCCTTCACGTAGGAGTAGGTTTCCGGCAGGAACCGGCCCTCCGGATTTTTTCCCCCGGCTCCGATGCGCTGCATGATCTGCGCGCCGCTCAAGCCGACGCTGTCATGGACGATCTTGGGTACTTTCGCCAGGGCCCCGCGCACCTGCTGGAAGGTCCAGCCATCGACGAGGGTGAAGTCGTAATGCACCACCTGCCCGGTCGCCATGTGCCGGAGCAGGACCGTCGGCGTCATGCCGGGTTCGAGGGCGTATTCGCCGGCGTCCAGCGAGTGCACCACGTGCATGCGCATGGCCAGCGCGCGCCAGTACAGCGCCGGTGCCGAACTGAGTTTGCGTACGCGCAGGATGTGCACGATCCGCTTGAAGCTGGTGCCGCGGGCGATGTCGAGGGTCTGGCCGCTGCCCTTCACGGCCAGCGGCGTGTGCACGAAGCGCGAGTAGTCGTGCCAGGCGATGCCGGCGGCCGCGATCAGGGCAAACAGCACCAGCCCCAGCAGCACGCGCAGCTTGACGCCGCCACACGCGCGCTTCATGCCGTCACCTGCGGCGGCAAACCGTCCGTCCGCCAGCGGGCCTGCAGGGCGCGCGTGCGTGGACCCACGGTCCAAGTGTGCCCGGCCAGCTCGCGCACCGGCACGATGCCGCGCACGGCGGAAGTCAGGAACAGTTCGTCGGCCTGCAGCAGGTCGGACAGCGACAGGTCGGCCACTGTCACATCATGGTGTGCGAGCACTTCGGCGCGCGCGGTACCGGCCACGCCGCAGCGGACCACGCCGGGCGTGGACAGCCGGCCGCCATGCACGGCAAAGACATTGGCGGCGGTCGCGCAGATCACGCGGTCTTCGAGATCGAGCATCAAACCCTCACCCACGGTGTCGTCATGCCATTCGTTCCGGGCCAGCACCTGTTCCAGGCGGTTGAGATGCTTCAGGCCGGCCAGCCTCGGCTGCAGGCCCAGGCGGGTGTCGCACAGGTGCATCCGGACGCCCCGATGGTACCAATCCGCCGCCCACGGCGTATGCGCGGCGGCACTCACCACGCACGTGGGACGCGGATCACGGGGCACGGCGTAGCCGCGTGGCCCGCGCCCGCGCGTCCAGGTGATGCGGACGACGGCCCGCTCCAATCCCGCCGTGGTGGCCTGGACCTCACGCCACAGG
>CAZMMO010000221.1:0-4048 GCA_964567365.1 uncultured Rhodanobacteraceae bacterium
ACTGCAGCCACGTGCAATGATCACTTTTGCGCTGGTCGCCACCATCGCCCCAACACGAAAAATGGCCGGGCAAGGCAAATTTCAAATCCAGCGCGGTCTGCAGCGGCAGGAAGAACTGATCGGCGGTACCAAAAACACGCCCGCCGCCTTGGGCATAAAACTTCGGCTGCGGATACCAGCTGTCGAGTATGCCGACCACGCGAAAGTCGGTGTCATTCAGCCGCACCGTTTTTCCAACGCCGGAGGTACCACCGAACAACTTGCGGTTGAGTGCGTTACTGAGCACCACTACCCGCGCGCCACTCCTGTCCTCATCCGCCGTCCAGCCACCACCGGACTGAAAGCGCGCGCCAAACATGGCGAAGAAGTCCGCTGTCACATACTCCCCGTTTTCGAAGAACGGGCGTGATTCCGCCTCCATGACCTGTATGGCCACCGAACCCGCGTTCATGGCCGCCTGACGATCCGCCCGCTCGGCATGCAGCAGGTTCATGGCATCGACCCAGGTTAAACCGTCCGGTGTACCTCCCACACCGGTTTGGCGGTGCCCGGGCGAACGCGGATCAAGCATGGGCACGTACAACGTGGCACTGGCTTCCGGAAGTGGATCACCACTCATCACGTGTAACACCGTGATCATGGTCATGCTGGCCCCGATGCCGAGGCCGATGGCCAACACCATCAACATCGTCATGATCCCGTGCCGCCGCAAACCGCGCCAGGCCAGGTCAAGGTAATAACCGAACATCAGACGCCCTCCCTCGAAGCAGAGCCCCTCTCTCCCGGAGGGAGAGGGGAAGGAAAACCGACATGCCGCGCCCCGGCAAGTCGTTCCCCCTCATCATTTTCATTTTCCTGCCTTCCATGCCGGCCCCCTCACACGCTTCGCGTCGCCACCACGGGCGGCACATGGGCCGCACGCAGGGCCGGACCCAGCACGGCCAACTGTCCCAGCACCGTCAGCAGCACGGCTCCCAGTGGCAAGTATTGCCATGGCAGGCGCGACAGTTCGTAATGGTGCATCAGCCACAGGTTGATACCGTAGGCGGCCACCAGCCCCAACAGCACGCCGGCCCCCACCACCAGCAGGTTCTCGATCTGCAGGTCACGGAGGATGTCGCGGCGTCTTGCTCCCAGAGCACGGCGGATGCCGATCTGCCGTGTGCGCTGGCCGACCCAGTAGCTGGTCAAACCCATGATGCCGGCCATCGTCACGGTCAGTACCACCAGGCAGACGCCAGCCAGCAGCCATACGGCAGCGCGGAATCTGGCCAATGCGCGGTCGCGCGCCTCGGAGTACATGTCGTAGCGGGGCTCGCTGCCCGTCACCATGCCGGGGCCCAGCATGTCCGAAATGATCCGTTTGGCCGACTCGATGACCTGTCGCGGGTCGGCATGCTCCACGCGTATGCCGAACGACGGTACCGGCCAGTGGTTGGGAATGCCGGGAAACAACATGGTCTGGTCCAGACTGGGCTGTTTGCCCGTGCCGAAATCATTGCGCATCAGGTGGGCAACCACGCCGACCACGGTCCGCTGCGCCGCATCCGCCTCGTCACCGATGTATAGGCGCTTGCCCAGTGCGCCGCCTCCGGGAAACAGCTTGTCGGCAAGGGCCTGCGTGATGATGGCCGGCCCGTCCCGGCTCAGGCCAAGCCCCTTGTATTGCACGCTCTCTTCGGTGGCGTTGAAATTGCGCCCGGCCACCAGTTGCAGCCCCAGCGTATCAACGAGGTGGTTGCCGATGTACATCGCGGCATCGGTCTTGACGTGGCTTTCCACACCGATCACGTCGCCGTTGAACCGGGCACTGGTCACCATCGGCAACGACCCCGCCACGCTGACCGACGTGACACCCGGCACCGCGCGCAGGGCCATTTCCGTTTCATGCAGGCGGGCCGCCGGCCACGGCTCGCCCCGCGCCCCGATCTGCCAGATCATGATCAGTTGATCCGGACGGGCCACGCCATCGGGCATGAGGACCGGCACCAGCCGCTGCTGCAGCAGGAACAGGGCGTTGCAGGCAATGGCGCAGGCCAGCGTCACCTGCAACACCACCAGCAGGGGCATGAGGCGCTGATGCCACAGGGGCTTGATGATGTGCTTCATGGTGCCTCCTCACCCGACCTTGATCTGCAGGGCCGGCGGGTGCCGGCAAACACGCCACGCCGGCAACACGCCCACGGCCAGCCCCACGACCAGCGACAACAGCAGCAGACTCATGAACACGCCCACGCTGAATTGCGCGGCGGCGGCATAACCCACCGGCTGCATGCGTACGATCCACAGCCCCAGCAGCGTCAACGGCAAGGCGAGCAGCCCACCCGCCACACCAAGCAGCCCTGATTCGACAAGGTGCTGCACAAACACATGGCGACGTGACGCGCCGAGCGCA
This sequence comes from uncultured Rhodanobacteraceae bacterium, assembly GCA_964567365.1. GTDB lineage: Bacteria > Pseudomonadota > Gammaproteobacteria > Xanthomonadales > Rhodanobacteraceae > Oleiagrimonas. The sequence continues at coordinate 2,396 of CAZMMO010000221.1, forward strand.
CGACGGATGGCCGTGTCCCCCCGCCTGCGCAGGAACCTGGCCGCGAGCAGACCCGCCACGTTGATCATGCAGAGCAACAGGAAGCCGCCAGCCAGCATCAGATTGAGGCCGACGTCATCCGGCACCGCATGGTTTAGGTCCATCCACGCACGCATGCCGTACAACCTGGCCCGGGGCGCATGCACGAAACGGCCGGCCTCATGTTGCGCCTGTGCATATCCGGCGAGGAACCGCTGATAGGCCGCGACCTGCCCGGGGGTGTCCAGCGCCACCCACGCCTCCAGCCAGCGGCAACGCTCCACCTCCGCCGACTGGAACCGCAGGGTCGCCGAGCCCTTCGGACACTTGCCGGATATGAACGGTCCCACCCCGGCATCCAGGGCCGCCCCCATGGGCACGAAAAACTGCAGCTCCTGTCCCAGCGGGTCTCCGCCACGATGCGCCAGGCCGAGAAACTTCACGCGTGGCTTCCAGGGCGCGGTGACAGCAACGACGCGAAACTGCCGGGAACCGAACGTGACGCTGCGTCCGACGGCATCGGCCTGGCCGAACAGTTTTTCGGCCAGGTGGCTGTCGATCACGATCACTGGATCGTGCGCGGCCTGCTCCGCGCTCGTCCACGGCCGGCCGTGACGCAACGGCACCCCGAACGTCGCCAGCAGCGGCCCATGACCCATCAAGCCGACCGCCTGGGCGGATGGCCTGCCGTCCGGCACCCCGAGCGTTGCCAGGCTCCACGCCACCGCCACCTGCTGCCGCGCACGGTGCGCATCCACGAGCGCCCTGGCATCCCGCGGCATCAGCAAGCTGCCCGGCGCATCGTAGGTATCGGTATCCGCCGCATCCGCCCCGCGCGAATCCATGGTGGCCACGTACAGACGGCTGCTGATGCCCGGCAGCGGATCGCCGGACAAGGCATCGAAGACCGTCATCGCGGTCATGGTCGAGGCAATGCCGATGGCCATCGTCAGTACCAGCAGCGCCACCATCGCCGGCGTTTGCCGGCAGCGCCGCCAGGCAAGCCTCAGGTAATAGCCGAGCATCACACGTTCCCCATCATCACGAAAGCCGATCGCCTCTCTCTCCGGATCCGCCGCTCATCCGGCGGCCGGGGGCGCCGGCGGTGCCGGTGGCCGGGGTGGAAGGAGGCGTGCATAGTCCCCTGCCGCAACGGTCACATGATGCGTTTCGTCGGCGCGGCGCAGGGTCATCCCGGCGGCCGCCGGGTGAATGGCGCGCAGGCGCCGCAGCAGCCCGTGTACCCCGGACACCTCTTCGCCGTTCACGGCCAGGATGACGTCGCCCTGGCGCAACCCCAGAAGCCCCGCCGGATCGGCCGCCGCCACATGGACTCTCTGGTCTTTGCCGGAACGCAGCTCCAGGCGCTGTCCGTTACCGCGCCACGACAGGCGGTCGGCGCCGTCGACCGAAGTCACCGACAGGTGATTTTCGGACACATGGTCCTCGGCCCTGCTGCAACTCGCCAGCCCCGTCACGAGCAGGCACGCCACCAGCACGGCCATGAGCATTCCCGTACTTTTCATGTTCCTTCCTCCCTTGCGGAAAAACAGCTTGTTCGCCCCGCTGTCATACCGAGCGCGTCGCCACCAACGGCGGCACGTGGGCGGCGCGCTGGGCCGGCGCCAGCTCGGC
>CAZMMO010000222.1:0-4030 GCA_964567365.1 uncultured Rhodanobacteraceae bacterium
CCGTTCATCACCATCCCGATCATGGTCGCCACCATGGGCGGCCCGCAGGCGGTGGTCGGCTGGATCGTCGGCGCCATCCTGGCCATGGCCGACGGCCTGGTCTGGGCCGAGCTGGGCGCCGCCATGCCGGGCGCCGGCGGCACCTACATCTACCTGCGCGAAGCCTTCCAGTACCGCACCGGCAAGCTGATGCCGTTCCTGTTCATCTGGACGGTGATGCTCACCATCCCGCTGATCATGTCGACCGGCATCATCGGTCTGGTGGAATACCTGGAGTTCTTCTTCCCGCACATGAGCTGGCTGACCGTCCACCTGATCGGACTGGCGGCGACGGCGCTGATCGTGATCCTGCTGTACCGGCGCATCGAGTCGATCGGCTCCATCACCACCGCCCTGTGGGTGATCATGCTGGTCAGCGTGATCTCGGTGATCGGCGCGTGCTTCTCCGATTTCCACCCGCACCTGGCCTTCACCTATCCCGCGGGAGCCTTCGGCAGCCAGTTCATCACCGGACTGGGCGCGGGCCTGATCATCGGCATCTACGACTACATGGGCTACTACACCACGGCCTACATGGGCAACGAGCTGAGCGATCCGGGCCGGGTGATGCCGCGCTCGATCATCATTTCCATCATCGGCATGATGATCATCTACCTGGCGCTGAACGTCGGCGTCCTGGGCGTGCTGCCGTGGCAGACCGTGGCCCAGTCCACGTCGATCGCGTCCACCGTCGTCGAGCATGCCTGGGGCGGCATCGCCGCGGCCATCGTCACCATCCTCATCATCGTCACGGCCTTCGCCTCGGTGTTCGCCGGACTGCTGGGCGGATCGCGGGTGCCGTACCAGGCCGCGCACGACAAGCTGTTCTTCGCCCCCTTCGGCAAGCTGCACGCCAGGTATAACTTTCCGCACATCGCGTTGATCGCCATGGGCGTGGTGACCGCGATCGGCACGCTGTTCAACCTGACCGACGTGATCAGCATGCTGGTGGCGGCCTCCGTGATCGTGCAGTCGGCGGCGCAGATCGTCGCCCTGGTGGTGCTGCGCCGCCGCCAGCCGAACCTTCGCCGTCCCTACCGGCAATGGTTGTACCCGTTGCCCTGCCTGGTCGCCATGGCCGGCTGGATCTACGTCTACGTCTCCGGGACCGCCCTGTCGCTGGTGCTTTCCGGCGCGTGGATCGTCGCGGGACTGGTCGCCTTTTTCATCTGGGCCAGGGTCAATCGGGCCTGGCCTTTCGCGGCGCCGGAAATCCGGGAAGAGTTCCTGCGCGAAGCCTGACGAACGAACGCCGGCCTTTCCGGCCACGGCAACCCGGCCAACCATCAACGGCGCACTGGCACTGGCGCCACGGGACGGAGAGAACCCATGCGGACATCGACCCATCACACGTTCCACGCGGCGGCATTGGCGGCCCTGTTGCTGGCCGCTTCCGCCACCGCGCCGGCCACGGCGGCCTCCGTGCCCGCCGACCACGACACCCTCGCCGGCGGCGCCGGCAGCATCGTGCCGGTCGGGCACTGGCATATCCAGTCCTCGGCCAAGGCCCAGGTGGGAGGACAGGCCATTTCGGAACCCGGCTTCTCCACCAAGGGGTGGTACCCCGTCAGTGCGCACGCCACGGTCATGGCCGGCCTGCTGGAGAACGGCAAGCATGCGGATGTCTTCTACGGCGACAATCTGCGCGGCGCCGGCGTTCCGCACGGCCACCAGGCATTCCAGATTCCGTGGTGGTACCGGTCCACGTTCCAGGTGTCGAACGGCGACAAGGGACTGCACACGTTCCTGAAGATCAACGGCATCATTCCCAACGCCGACGTCTGGTTGAACGGAAAGCAGATCGCCAGCCATCAACAGATCGCCGGGGCGTACACGACGCACGAGCTCGACGTCACGAAGCTGGTGCATGCCGGGACCAACGTGCTCGCGGTGCGGGTCCATCCCGCCAATCCGCAGCGGGACTTGTCCCTGGGCTGGGTCGACTGGAATCCCGCGCCGCCGGACAACAACATGGGCATCTGGCGCAATGTCGACATCGAGCGTTCCGGCCCGGTATCGCTGCACGACCTGCACGTGTTGTCGAAGCTGGCGCTGCCCGGACTCGAGCAGGCCAGCCTCACCATCAAGGCCAACGTGCGCAATGACACCGACGCCCCGCAGGACGCCGTCGTGGACGCCCGCGTGGCGGGCATCACCCTGCACCACAGCGTGCACCTGGCGCCGCACCAGACGCGCACCCTGGTGTTCGACCCTGCCACCGACCCCGCGCTGAAACTGGACCATCCCAAGGTCTGGTGGCCGGTGGGCATGGGCTCCCAGCCCTTGTATCACGTCACGCTGACCGCGCAGGTGGACGGCACGGCGTCCGACCGTTCCGGCACCACCTTCGGCATCCGCAGCGTGACGTCCCACCTGAACAGCCACGGTTTCCGGCAATTCGTCATCAACGGCAAGCGCCTGCTGGTACGCGGCGGTGGATGGGCCTTCGACATGTTCCTGCGCGACCAGCCCGAGCGCCTGGCCACCCAGTTCCGCTACCTGCGCAACCTGGGACTGAATGCCATCCGCAGCGAAGGCAAGCTCGAGCGCCCGGATTTCTACCGGCTGGCCGATCGCAACGGCATCGTGATCCTGGACGGGTGGGAGTGTTGCGACAAATGGGAGGCCTGGGCCAAGACCGGCGGCGAACCATGGTCGGCGGCGGACTTGAAGATTGCCACCCAATCCATGGCCAGCGAAGCCCGGCGGCTGCGCAACCACCCCTCGGTCATCGCCTTCCTGATCGGCAGCGACAATGCCCCTCCGGCCAGGATCGCCAAGAGCTATGTCGATGCGCTGCACGCGGCGGACTGGCCCAATCCGATCATTTCCGCCGCCTCGAAGCGCATCAACAAAAACCAGATTCCGGGACCCTCGGGGATCAAAATGTCGGGCCCCTACGCCTGGGTACCGCCGAGCTACTGGTACGCGGACAAGCAAGGCGGCGCCTTCGGATTCAATGCCGAAACCAGCGCCGGAGCCGACATCCCGCGCCTGTCGAGCCTGCGCAAGATGATGACGCCGCGTGCCCTCGAGGCGCTGTGGCAGGATCCCGACGCCCGGCAGTACCACGCCGCGCCGGCCTGGTCGCCGTTTTCGAAACTCAAGCGCTTCGACACGGCGCTGGCCCAGCGCTACGGGAAGCCGAAGAGCCTGGACGACTACGTCGAAAAAGCCCAGTTGGCGAACTACGAAGCCGTGCGGGCGCAATTCGAGGCCTACTCCGCCCACATGGACGCGGACAACCCTTCCACCGGCGTGATCTACTGGATGCTCAACAGCGCCTGGCCGTCGCTGCACTGGCACCTGATCGGTTACGACCTCGATCCGGCCGGCGCCTATTTCGGCGCCCAGAAAGCCAACGAGCCCGTGCACATCCAGTATTCCTACGATGATCGTTCGATCATGGGAATCAACCACACGCTGCAACCGCAGCACGGCCTGGACGCGCGCATCCGCGTGCGCAACCTGGACGGCAAGGTGGTCTACCAGCGCAAGCTCGCCGGCATCGACCTGCCGGGCAACCATGCCACCCGGCTGGCCGCCATTCCCGCGTTGAACGGGCTGTCCAGCACCTACTTCGTGGAGCTGGAATTGACCGGACCGGACGGATCCGAAGTCAGCCGCAACGTGTACTGGCTTTCCAGCAAGCCCGACCAGTTGGACTGGGCCAAAGGCAACTGGTACACCACGCCCGTCGACCGCTACGCCGACCTCACCGCGCTGCAGAAGTTGCCGCCGGCCGAGGTCCGGCTGAGCACCCACACGCAACGTGACGGCAAGCAGGCGACGACGACGGTCACCGTCACGGCTGCGCCCGCGTCCAAAGCCGTCGCGTTGTTCGTGCACCTGTCGGTCCGGCAAGGCAACGGCGGCAAACCCGTCCTGCCGGTGACCTGGAGCGGCAACGACGTGACGTTGTGGCCGGGAGAATCGGCGACGCTCACGGCGCATTACCAGGTGAGCGGATCCACTTCGCCCACGGTGCGTG
>CAZMMO010000223.1:0-4023 GCA_964567365.1 uncultured Rhodanobacteraceae bacterium
GTGCAGGTTGATGATGTTGTAACTGGGCAGGCGGACGCGTGGCGCCGGCACGGTATTGAAGTTGGAATAGCGTTCGCCGAGGAAGCTGACGCTGCCGCCCACGAAACCGGACCAGCCGCCATTGCCAAGCGGGAAGTCATAGTCGCCGCCGATGTTTGCGCTCCACTTCGGCACGTAGGGCAAGGCATCGCCCTTGTAGCCAATAACGCTGCCGGCCGGCGTGTCCGCGGCCAGGCGGGCCTTCGTGTAGGCGGCGTTCGCCCACAGCGTCAGGCCGGCCAGCGGGTTGTAGCGCCAGCTTACTTCGGCGCCGCGGCTGGTGGCCTTGCCGCCGTTGCCCATGAAACTCAGGCCGTTCCGCGTGACCGTCAGCTGCATCGAGGTCCAGTCGATATAGAACACGTCGGCATTGATGCGCATGCGGTGGTCGGGCACCAGCCACTTCAGCCCCAGCTCGTAGTTCACCAGCTTGTCCGGACCGAAGGTTTGCGGCGCACCCAGGCCGGGCGGGACGCCGATGTTCGCGCCACCCGGACGGAAGCCGGATGCCACGCGCACATAGGCCATCACGTTGTCGGTGAATTTGTAGCTGGGGTTGAACAGATAGGTGACCGGATGATCGCTGCCCCGGGTGCTGAACTTGCTCGCGCCACCGAGCAGCAGTCCGGCGCCCGATTGCGTGTAGCTGGTCTTGTCGCTGGTATAACGCGCGCCGACCCGGATGCTCAGGCGCGACGTGGCGTGCAGGGTCAAGTCGCCATATCCCGCCCATTCGCGGAAAATCGCTGGCCCGATGTCGGCGCTCAGAAGCGTCACCGGCAACGCGACGGGAGCGCCCGTGGCGTACACGCTGGTGAGCATGTTCTGCTGCATGTTGCTGTGTTCGCGTGTGTAGAACACGCCCACGCGCCATTCCCAGGTCTGGTCCTCGGGCGACTGCAGGCGGACTTCCTGTGACACCTTGTCCAGTGCGAGGTCGATCCCAACCGAATAGCCGAGACCAGGCAGCCCGATGAGCGGGCTCAATACCGGTGCATAAAGTGCCGTCTGGTCGTTGTTCAAGCTCCCGCGCTGCGTGCTGTAACTGGTGGTCGAGATAAGTTTGGCCCAGTCGAAATCCGCACTCACCGACAAGTCGTAGAGTCGGAACTTGAGTACGGACGCCCCCGTGCCGGCCGCACGCTGCTGCCGGTTGGCACCGTAAACGGGCTGCAAGGTGACCGGATCGACATCCACGCCGCCGTTTCCGAGGGCGTCGCCGCGAAGATTGTGGAGCAGGGCCGAAAGGCTCACCGACACCTTGTCGCTGGGTGTCCACAACAACTGCATGCGCCCACCGCTGACCTTGGCCTCGTTGACGTCCGATTGCCCGGTGGTGACATTGTCGATGTAGCCGGGGTCGGTGCGATCGTAGGCGTTGACACGCAACGCCAGCTTGTTGGTGACCAGCGGAAGATTGACCATGGCATGGGTGCGCCATCCGGTGGTGTCGCTGCCTGCGACCTGGCTGAGACTGCCGCTCACGTTGCCGCTGAACAGCGTCGTATCCGGCGGCGTGGTGACGAACTTGACCAGGCCGCCCAGCGAATTGGACCCATACAGCGTGCCCTGCGGACCTTTCAGCACTTCGATGCTTTGCACCTCGCTGGGGTCGATATCCGGGGTCAGCAGGCTGCCGAAGGCATAAATGGTGCTCGAGCCGAACGGCGCATTGTTGATGTACGTGGCCACCGACGCGTTGTTCTGCTTGCTGCCGGAGGTGATGCCGCGCACGACCAGTTGGGTCTGGCCCTCGCCCGACGTGATGATGTTCAGCCCCGGTACCTGGGCGGCATAGTCGGCAAAGTTGACGGCGTTTTCGCGGTCGAGCTGCGTATTGCTCAACACCGACACGGCCATGGGCACATCGTGCAGCAACTCGCTGCGCTTGTTCGCGGTAACGACGATGGTGCCGAGCTGGGTGGGCGACTGGTGGGTGGCCGGCGCCTGTGCGGGATGCGTGCCGGCCGCCTGCTCTTGTTGCGGCGCGTCGGCGCGGCTGGTATCGGCCGAGCTGGCTTGGCTGCTGTTGCCGGCATCGGTCTGCGCGGCGGCGTATTGCGGATACGTCAACGCCAATGCCAGGGCGATGGCGACGCTGATGCCGTTGCGAAGGTACGGCGAACGCGGTGTATCCGTGTCGCTTCGGTTGGTTGTCTCGAGTCTTCCCGCTTGCGTATTCATTCCCGGTATCTCCCCTCATGAAATGGATGGATGTGCAGGTAGTGCAGTCGTGCGGCAATCCGGACCGTCAGGTCCGCTGGTACATCGTCACTACGCAGGCGCCACCCAGACCGAGGTTGTGTTGCAGCGCGACGCGTGCGCCTTCGACCTGCCGTACTCCCGCGTGGCCGCGCAACTGGGTGACCAGTTCGGCGCACTGCGCCAGGCCCGTGGCGCCCAGGGGGTGACCCTTGGACAGCAGGCCGCCGGAGGGATTGGTGACGTATTTCCCGCCGTAGGTGTTGTCGCCGTCGGCAACGAACTGTTCGGCTCCGCCCTCCGGACACAACCGCAGCGCCTCGTAGCTCAACACCTCGTTCTGCGCGAAGCAGTCGTGCAGTTCGACCACGTCCACGTCCTCGGGCCCGATACTGGCCTCGGCATAGACCTGGTCGGCGGCGGCACGCGCCATGCCCGCGCCCACCAGCTTGATCATGCTGCGCTCCTCGAAGCTGTCGGGCGTATCGGTGGTCATGGCCTGGGCCGCGATGGACACGCGGGCATCGAGCCCCCGTTTGCGCGCGAAACTTTCCGACACCAGCACGGCCGCGGCGGCGCCGCAGGTGGGCGGGCAGGCCATCAGGCGGGTCAGCTTCGCGGCCGGGAAGACCATGGGCGACTGCAGCACCTCGTCCTCGGTCACCACCTTCCGGAACAGCGCCATCGGATTGTGCTCGGCGTGACGGCTGGCCTTGGCGCGCACCTTGGCGAACAGCTCCGGGCCGGTGCCGTAGGCATCCATGTACTCCTTGCCCGCGCCGCCGAAGTAGCGCAAGGCCAGCGGGATGTCGGGGTAGGGATTGATGTCGTCGCACAAGGCGTTGAACCGCTGGAACGGCGACACGCGATCGTCCCAGTGCGATTTCAACGCGCCCGGCTGCATCTGCTCGAAGCCCAGGGCCAGCACACAATCGACGGCGCCCGAAGCCACCAATTGCCGCGCCAGGAACAACGCCGACGATCCGGTCGCGCAATTGTTGTTGACGTTGATGACCGGAATGCCGCTCATGCCGACCCGGTACAGCGCCGCCTGTCCGCAGGTCGAATCGCCGTAGACGTAGCCCACGACCGCCTGCCGGACGTCGGCGTAGTCCAGGCCGGCGTCTTGCAACGCCAAGCGCGCAGCCTCCGCGCCCATTTCGTCGTAGGGCCGGCTTGCCCCCGGCTTGGTGAAAGGGATCATCCCGACACCGACGATCTTCACGTCATCGCTCATCGTCAGATCCCCGTCAATCCGCCGCTGCACATCAGCGTCTGGCCACTGATGTAGTCGCTTTCGGGGATGCACAGCAGGTACACCGCCCCGGCGGCATCGTCCGGGGTACCGACCCGGCCCAGCGGAATGGTGCGCTGGATCATGCTCATGAGATCCGGATTGATCCCGACCTTGATCTCGTGGCCCTCGATGTTGGCCGTCGCGTCGGCGTCGGACGTGGCCACCGTCAGCCGCGTCTGGATGACGCCGTAGGCGACGCAGTTCACCGTGGTGTTCATGCGCCCCCATTCCTTGGCCAGCGTCATGGTCATGCCGAGGATGCCGGCCTTGGCCGCGGCGTAGTTGGTCTGCCCGGCATTGCCGAACAGGCCGGCGGCAGAGGAAATGTTCACCACCTTGCGCACGCGTTCCTGTCCGGCCTCTTTTTCAGTCTTGGACAGATGCCGGATGACCGGCTGCGCCGCGCGCAGGATGCGGAAGGGCGCCGTCAGGTGCACGTCCATCATGGCGTACCACTGCTCGTCGGTCATCTTCTGGATCACCGA
>CAZMMO010000224.1:0-4011 GCA_964567365.1 uncultured Rhodanobacteraceae bacterium
AAACGGATTTCTCGAAGCACCTTTGTAGGAGCGCACCCGGGCGCGACGGGCTCAAGGCTCATGAAACGCTGATGCCGTCGCGCCCGGGTGCGCTCCTACAATAAAAGCGGTCGGCGATCCGCAGGCGTCGGGCTTCTTCGGGATTCCCTACCGGGAGCCGGGAAGATACCTCTCAGGCCAGGCGCTTCCAGCACAACCATGCGGCGAGCGCCGCCAGCGCGGCGACGGCCCAGGCGATGACGGACACCGATACGCTGGCGCCCAGCCACACGCCTCCGACGACCAGTCCGATCAGGGCCACGGCGGACGCCAGGGCCGCGGCGGCGCGCGTCGACGGGCTGCGCCGCCAGGCAAGCAGGATCAGCCACGCGCCGGCCCAGGCCAGCAGCAGCGCCACCGCGCGCCACACCCACACGGCGGCGGGCGGCAACGGCAGGCCGGCGAACACGTCGGTCAACGACTGCTGCCCGACCTGCACCCGGAATCCCTCCCCGTCCAGGGTCTGTGGTGCCGGCACCAGGCGGTTCCCGTCCACCCGAGCCACCACCGTGACCTGGCGCAACGGAGCCACCAGCCACTGCACCCGCAGATCGCCCAGACGCGGGTGCTGCGGGTCCGCGCTGGTGGTCAGCCCGTCGCCCTGCACCTGGAAACTGGCCTGCAGGTTGGGCGGGAGGCGGCCGAGATCCGGCTTCAGCGGGTGCATCGGCCCGGGCAGGGCGCGCACGATGGCAGGTGCCAGGAGGTAATGGCCCAGGCGTACGACGGGAGCCGTGAAGCGCCGGCCCGGAAACGGGAAGGCCTGCATGTTGGCATGCCCGGCGGGATGTTCGAAACGGCTCGAGTCGACGGCATGGTCGACCCAGTCCTGCTGATAGGAAACCTGCCCGCCCACGCGCACCTCGTGCCACTGGAACATCTCCACCTTGCGCACCAGCCGCGGCGCGTCCGCGCGCACATGGAAGTCGGGATCGCGCGGCGGCTCGACCACCTCGGGCGTACCGCTGATCAACGCCAGGTGCCCGTACTGGCCGGCATCGGGCAAAGTATCGGGGCCCAGCATCAGCACGCCGCCTCCCAACTGCGCCAGGCCCCGGTGCCAGGTGACGGCCCGGTGCTCGCCGGCTCCCGACAGCCACAGGCCGCCCAGCAGCAACACGATGCCGGCGACCATGACCGCACCCGCACGTCGATTTGCTTTCATGTCGAACCTCGCTACAACGTGACGCCGCGCAGGGACGGCTGCTCCGCCGTGGCGCGGTAGCGGCCACGTTCGTCGCGTGTGACCCGGGCACTGGCGCAGGCAGCGTCATGGGTGAAAAACAGTTGTACGTCACGCGCCAGCTTGTCCTCGAGGAAAACCCGTTTCTCGTCGATGAGTTTTTCCGGATAGCGGTCGTAGCCCATGGAGATGGGCAGGTGCACCCAGGGCCGTCCGGGGATCAGGTCGGCGCAGAACACCATGCCGCCGCGGTCGCCGGGACCGCGGATCTCGGCCAGCATCAGGCCCGGCGTGTGGCCGTCGGAATAGCTGAAGCGCACCGCCTCGCCCAGGGTGTCGGAGTATTCGCCCTCGACCCGTTCCAGCCGCCCCGTGGCTTCGAGCAGGTCGGCCAATCCGGGGATGAAGGAAGCGCGGTCGCGCGGATGCGGATGCGTGGCACGCTCCCAGTGCCGTTGCCCGACCACGAAGCGCGCGTTGGGAAACAGCAATTGCGGCGGCTGACCTTCGCACCACGGAGCCAGCAGACCGCCGGCGTGGTCGAAGTGCAGGTGCGAAAGCACCACCACGTCGATGTCGGCATCTGCAACTCCCACGGCCGCCAATGATTCCAGCAGGACGTGCCGGTCCTCCACCACGCCGTAGCGCTCGCGCAGCTTCGGCTCGAAGAAAGCGCCGATGCCGGTTTCGAACAGCACGGTCCTGCCCTCGAGATCTTTCGCCAGCAGGCAGCGGCAAGCCAGGGGAATGCGGTTCTCCCCGTCCGGCTCGATCCAGCGCGACCACAACACCCTGGGCGCGTTGCCGAACATGGCGCCGCCATCGAGTTTCTGCGAATTGCCGGCTATCGACCACAGTTGCATGGACGCCTCACACGTGCGGAAAAGGTCGTGCCCATCCTAACGCCAAGACCGCACCCGTGACCGCCCGCCCGGACCGCCACGATTCACGTTCCGTGTAGGAGCGCACCCGGGCGCGACCGGTGTAAAGTCCATTGAGCCTTGTGGCCGTCGCGCCCGGGTGCGCTCCTACAAAAAAATGCGGTCGCGTGGATCAACGGCGGCCGTGCGGCAGGATCAGCATGGCGTCGCCGTAGGAGAAGAAGCGGTAGCGCGCCTGTACCGCATGCCGGTAGGCGTCGAGGATCAGTTCGCGCCCGGCCAGGGCCGATACCAGCATCAACAGGGTCGACTGCGGCAGATGGAAGTTGGTCACCAGGCCGTCGACGGCCTGGAACCGGTAGCCCGGGAAAATGAAGATCTGCGTCTCGCCGCTGAACGGCTCGGGCCGGCCGTCGCGGCAGGCGCTTTCCAGGGCGCGCACCACCGTGGTGCCCACGGCGATGATGCGCTTCCCCGCGGCCCGCGTGCGGCGCATCTTCTCGACCAGTTCGGCACCCACGTTCAGCCATTCGCGGTGCATGTGGTGGTCCTCGACCTTCTCCGCACGCATGGGCTGGAAGGTGCCGGCGCCCACATGCAGCGTGATGCAGCCGGTGGCAACACCGCGCTCGCGCAACGCTGCCATCAGCGACGGATCGAAGTGCAGCCCGGCGGTGGGCGCGGCCACCGCGCCGGTATTGCGGGCAAAGATGGTCTGGTAACGCTCCTTGTCGCGGATGTCGTCATCGCGCTCGATGTAAGGCGGCAGCGGCATGTGACCCAGGTGTGCCAGCAGCTTCTCCAGCGGTTCGGGCGCGTCGAAGCGCAGGCGGAAAAATTCGCCGTCGCGGCCCAGCACCTCGGCCTGGCTGCCGTTCTCCAGCACCAGGCGGCTGCCCGGCCGCGGTTTCTTGCTGACTTTCAACTGGGCCATGGCCTCGTGGGTGCCGGTGACCCGTTCGATGAGGATTTCCACCGCGCCGCCGGTGTCCTTGTGCCCGTACAGCCGCGCCGGCATCACGCGCGTGTCGTTGAACACCAGCAGGTCGCCCGGGGCCAGCCATTGCGGCAGGTCGCGGAAGCGGCCGTCGTCCCAGCGCCGGGCCGGAACGTCCAGGCACAACAGACGACTGGCGCTGCGCTCGGGCAGCGGTTCCTGGGCGATCAGGTCTTTCGGAAGATCGAAATCGAAGTCGGATTTTTTCAAGAAGGGAGACCTGGAAACGACGACGGAAAACGGCGGCCGTCGGTCGGCGCGCCGGCGCGTGCGGACACGAATGGGCGGATATTCTAGCGCCCGCGATGAACGGGTCGCGAAAGTCCGTCCGCGCTTCCCCTTCGGTTTATGACTCCAACCGGGGTAAAATGCCGGGTTGATTTTGCCACCTACCCGTCAATCGGTGGATTTCCACCCGCCCACTTTCACGGAGCACCCGATGAGTTCGCCACAGTCCGATACCCCCGAGCATGCCAGCATCCGCGTCGAAGGCAGTACCGACGCGCTGCCGGTAGCTCCGGCACTCGGCCTGTCGCTGGACGCCGCGCGCATGCCGCGCAAATCCACGCTGGTCACGCACCGCATCGTGTTGATCAGCGCGCTGGCCGTGGTGCTTGGCGCCGTGGCGTCCGGGGTGGCGCAGCTTCTGATGCTGCTGATCAACGTGATCACCGACCTGCTCTTCTACGGCACGGTCTCGGACATCTTCGGCCCCCATGCCATTCCGCGCTCGGAAGTGCTGCCGGTGGCCGGCACGCAGATCGGCCTGTGGATCATCATCATGCCCGTCATCGGCGGCCTGCTGGCCGGCATCATGGCGCGCTGGGGCTCGCGCGGCATCCAGGGCCACGGCATCCCCGAGGCCATGGAGCAGATCCTCACCAACGAATCGAACATCCCGCCGCGCCTGA
>CAZMMO010000225.1:0-4005 GCA_964567365.1 uncultured Rhodanobacteraceae bacterium
GCAACGTGTCGGGGTCGGCGGCGAAACCGTGGTTCTGGCTGGTGATGAGCACGCGGCCATCGTCCAGATCCTTGACCGGATGGTTGGCGCCGTGATGGCCGAATTTCATCTTGACGGTCTTGGCGCCCAGCGCCAGCGCCATCAGCTGGTGGCCCAGGCAGATGCCGAACAGCGGGATGCGGGCTTCCAGGAACCTGGCGGTGGCCTCGATGGCGTAGTCGCAGGCCGCCGGGTCGCCCGGTCCGTTGGACAGGAACACGCCGTCCGGCTGCAGGGCCAGCACGTCTTGCGCGCTCGTCTGCGCCGGCACCAGATGCACCTCGCAACCGCGGTCGACCAGCAGGCGCAGGATGTTGCGCTTGACGCCGAAATCGTAGGCCACGACCTTGAAACGGGCTTCGGTGCGGGAAAATTCACCCTTGGCCAGGTCCCACGTGCCCTCGTTCCAGTCCTTCGGCTGCCCGATGCACACTTCCTTCGCCAGGTCCGCGCCATCGAGGCCGGGAAACTCCCGGGCCCGAGCCAGTGCGGCGTCGGCATCCACGTTTTCGCCCGCGACGATGCAGCCGTTCTGGGCGCCCTTGTCGCGCAGCAGGCGGGTCAGGCGGCGCGTGTCGATGTCGGCGATGGCGACCACGCGGTGGCGCTCGAGATAGGCGGTCAGGCTTTCCTGGCTGCGCCAGTTGCTGGCCAGGCGTGGCACGTCGCGCACGATCAGGCCCGCCGCCTGCACCCGGTCCGATTCCACGTCCACGTCGTTGCAACCGGTGTTGCCTACGTGCGGGCAGGTCAAGGTGACCAGTTGCTGCCGGTAGGAAGGATCGGTGAGGATTTCCTGGTAGCCGGTCATGGCGGTGTTGAACACCACCTCGCCCACCGTTTCGCCCAATGCGCCTGCCGCGCGGCCACGAAAAACGCTGCCATCTTCAAGAACGAGCAGGGCTGGAATCATCGGGACCGCCTTGTGGGTGCGACAAGACCCGCAGGCCTGACGTGGCCTGAGCGGGTTTGCATTGGGAAAAGAAAAACCGGGCGGGTGGATATGTTATGCGGACGGCCGCCGGCTGTCCATACGATCTCTGCCCCGATCCATGCATGGCGCACGATCCGGTATGCCGGCATGGGACTACAATGGCCGCGTTTCCCTCCCCTCCCCTTCTTCCCGACCACGTGCATGACCGCAGAAATTCTCGATCCCGCCCGGTTCGATCGCCCGGATACCCTGGTTTTCGAACAGCCGTTCCCGTTCATGGTGGCCCATGCCGTGTTGCCCTACGGCATGCGGGAAGCACTGAGGCAGGACTTTCCGCAGTATCACGAGGCCGGCTTTTTCCCTTATGACGAGAAAGAATGCGGCCCTTCCATGTGCCGCCTCGTGGAACAGATCACGACGCCCGGCTTCGCCGATGCCATCGGCAACCGCCTGGGCATCGACAGGCTCGGCGGCTATCCCACCCTGGTGACCGTCTGCCGGAGCTTGAATCGTCGCCATGGCACCATCCATACCGACAGCAAGTCCAAGGTGGCCACGGCGCTGCTGTACCTCAACGAAAGCTGGCCGGATACCAGCGACGGCTGCCTGCGTTTCCTGCGTTCCATCGACGACATCGATGCCGTGGTGGCGCCCGAGATCAAGCCGTTGTACGGCGAGTTCGTGGCCTTCCGGCGGGCCGACAATTCCTTCCATGGACATCTGCCCTACGAGGGTGAGCGTCGCGTCATCCAGGTGGCGTGGCTGACGAGCGAGGAAGCCCGGCTGCGCAAGACCCAGCGCGGGCATTTTTCGCGCACGTTGAAGAAGCTGCTCGGCAGGCTGGACCAGAAAGTCGGTGCCCGGCGCGACCGCAACGCCTCGCACCGCTGACTGCCCGCGTCGCTTTCCGCACGTAGGAGCGCACCCGGGCGCGACGGGCTCGAGGCTCATTGAGTTCTGATGCCGTCGCGCCCGGGTGCGCTCCTACATGCTGAATCGGTGTTGCTCAATGCCCGTTGCGGGCCAGGCGGTCGTCGAGCACTTCGTCGATGCCGTAGCTGCCGGGGGGCCGGCCGGACAGCCAGGCGGCGGCGGTGAGGGCGCCGCGGGCAAAGATGCTGCGGTCGGTGGCGCGATGAACCAGTTCCACGCGCTCGCCCGCCGTGGCCAACAGCGCCGTGTGCTCGCCCACGATGTCGCCACCGCGGACCACGGCAAAGCCGATGCTGCCCTCGTCGCGCACACCGGTATGGCCGTGGCGTTCGTGGACGGCCACGCCGTCGAGGTCGACTCCGCGCGCCTGCGCCGCCGCCCGACCCAGCGCCAGCGCCGTGCCCGAGGGGGCATCCTGCTTGCGGCCGTGATGGGCCTCGATGATTTCCAGGTCCCAGTCCGGCAGCGCGGCCGCCGCGTCGCGCAGCAGGCGCGTCAATACCGCCACGCCGAGGCTGAAGTTGGCGGCGCGCAGGACGGGGATGCGCCGGGCCGCCTGGTCCAGGCGCCGACCCAGCGATTCGTCCAGGCCGGTGGTGCCGGTGACCAGGGCCACGCCCCGGTCTTCGCAATGCCCAAGCGTCTCGGCCAGGCCTTGCGGCGAGCTGAAGTCGATGATGACGTCCAGGTCTTTCGCTCCCTTCCAGCCGGTGACGTAGCGCGGCGTTTCGGGAGTGCTGGGCACGTACAGCGGTTGGCCCACCAGTTCGGAGTCCGTGCCGATCACCGCGCGTTCGAGCGCAAAGCGCCGGTCTCCGCGCAGCAGGGCGACCAGGGCCTGACCCATGCGTCCGGAGGCGCCGTTGATGGCCAGTCGTACGGATGTGGACATGTCATATTGCCCCTGGGGAAACGATCATCCTACCCGGACCCGGGCACTGCTGCAGCGGGGTGCCCGGCATCCGTCACGCCGTCTTGCGCGAAAAGAACTTCTTCACGCCGTCCTTCCAGTTGCCGCTGCGCGGCGAATGTTCCCCGGTCGCCTCGGCATCGCCGAAGGTGGCCTCGAAAGCCTGCAGCAATTCGCGCTGCTCGGCGCTCAGGCGTACCGGAGTCTCCACCGTGACGCGGCAGATCAGGTCGCCGGCGGGGCCGCCACGGACCGGCTTGACGCCGCGCCCGCGCAGGCGGAAGGTCTGCCCGGTCTGGGTTTCCGGCGGCACGTGGATGTCCACTTCGCCGTCCAGGGTCGGCACCTTGAGCGTGGTGCCCAGCGCCGCCTGGGCAAAACGGATCGGCACTTCGCAATGCAGGTCGCGGCCCTCGCGCTGGAAGATGGCGTGCTCGCGCACGTGGATCTCCACGTACAGGTCGCCGTCGCGCCCTCCCGAGGGCGCGGCCTCGCCCTGCCCGGCCAGGCGGATGCGGTCGCCGTCGTCGACGCCGGCCGGAATGTTGACCGACAGCGTGCGCTTGTCCTCGACGCGTCCCTCGCCACGGCAATGCCTGCAGGGTTTCTCGATCCTGCGACCGGAGCCGCCGCAATGCGGGCAGGTCTGCTGGACCGAGAAGATGCCGTTCTGCATGCGCACGCGGCCGTGCCCGGCGCAGGTGGGACAGGTGACGGTGTTGCCGTCCTCCGAGCCCGTGCCCTTGCATTCGTCGCAGGCGACCAGGGTGGGAATGTCGATGTCGCGGGTGACGCCGAACACGGCCTCTTCCAGGTCGATCTCCATGAGGTAGCGCAGGTCGGCGCCGCGCTGCACGCGGCCGCTGCGACCGCCACCGAAGATGTCGCCGAAGATGTCGCCGAAGATATCGCCCATGTCGGCAAAACCGGCGCCGCCGCCACCGCCCATGCCGCCCTCGAACGCGGCGTGGCCGTACTGGTCGTACATGCCGCGCTTGTGCGGGTTGGACAGGACGTCGTAGGCTTCCTTGGCCTCCTTGAAGCGTTCCAGCGCCTCGGGGTCGTCCGGGCAGCGGTCGGGGTGGCACTTCATGGCCACGCGGCGGAAGGACTTCTTCAGCTCGACTTCGGTGGCCGTGCGGGAAACCCCCAGCACCTCGTAGTAATCCCGCTTGCTCATCGTGAAACA
>CAZMMO010000226.1:0-3984 GCA_964567365.1 uncultured Rhodanobacteraceae bacterium
CCGTGACGAAATGGGGAGGGGAACGGAACCGTCCCGCCTGCCCCGCATCGGCAATCAGGACTGCGGCATCCTGTCCATGCCGATGATGGGATAAGGTGCCGCAGGGGGAAATACCCGCCCATGACGGCCGACTACCATGGGCATGCGTGGCGGTGCGCACGGGTCGTTTTCCAGGCGCATCGGCCAGGCCCGCTTCGACCTCATGCATGGTTCATCGGAACAATCATTCGGGAGATCACGAGATGTCGGACAAACCTGCGGACAGGCAATTCTCCAAAGCTTTCCCGGCCATGGCGAGCACGGCCTTGCGCGTGGCCTTCGGCCTGATCTGGGTGGTGGATGCCGCCTTTACCTGGACCTCGCAATTTGCCACCAATTACGTGGGCTACCTGCACAACGCTGCGCAGGGCCAGCATCCCTGGTCGGCGTGGTGGTTCGACTTCTGGATCTGGCTGGTCACGCCCAATGCCGACGTGTTCGTGTGGCTCACGCGCATCGCCGAGACCCTGCTCGCGGCGGCCCTGGTGCTCGGCTTCGCGCGCAAGAGCGTGTACGTGCTCGGCGCCCTGTTCAGCCTGCTGATCTGGAGCACGGCCGAGGGTTTCGGCGGACCGTACGCGGTCGGCGCCACCAACATGGGCGCAGCGCTGGCCTACGTGATCATTTTCGTCGCGCTGATCGTCATCAACACCCGCTCCGGCCCCAGCCTGTACAGCCTCGACTACCTGATCGAGAAGCGCTGGCCGAAGTGGCGGCAAGTGGCCGAATGGAGCCGCGACACCACCCCGCGCACGGTGCATCCAATTTCCTGGCGCCTGCAAGCGCCGGCCCTGTTCGGCATCGCCGTGCTGGTGTTCTTCCTGGTGGCCGGCCTGCACAGCTCCCTGAACGTACGTCCGGCCTCGCCGCAGGCCGCCGCCGAGGCGGTATCGCCGCTGACCCTGGCCAGCGACAAGCCGGTGGCCAAGGCACGCGACGCGACGCTGCCGCCGCTCACTCCCGGCGACAGCGTGGACGTGAAGATCGTGGTGACCGACGACCAGGTCGCCATCGCCAGCGGCGTGCGCTACCAGGCCTGGACCTTCAACGGCAAGGTGCCGGGCCCGACCATCCACGTGCGCCAGGGCCAGACGGTCAACGTGACCCTCATCAACCACGGCACCATGCAACATTCGATCGACTTCCACTCGGCCATGACGCCGCCGAGCCTGGACTACGTCGACATCATGCCGGGCAAGCAGTTGAAATTTTCCTTCAAGGCCGAGGTGCCGGGGGCCTTCCTGTACCACTGCGGCACCGCGCCCGCCCTGCTGCACATCGGCAACGGCATGTACGGCGCCATCATCGTCGACCCGGCCACGCCGCTGCCGCCGGCGGACAAGAGCTATGTGCTGGTGCAGGGCGAGTGGTACACCCAGCAGGTGGCCGAGAAGCTGATGGCGGGAAGCTACGACAAGATGACCCATGTGCGCCCGGACGAGGTGGTGTTCAACGGCGTCGCCTTCCAGTACCGCGACCATCCGTTGCCGGCAGTGGCCGGCAAGCGCGTGCGCCTGTACGTGGTCAATGCCGGCCCCAACCTGTGGTCGGCCTTCCACGTGATCGGCGGCATCTTCGCCAAGGTGTATCCGGACGGCAACCCGGCCGACGCCCTGAGCGGCGTGTCGACCTACAGTATCGCGCCGGGCGCCGGTGTGGTGTTGGACCTGACCTTGCCCAAGGCCGGACATTACCCGTTCGTGGACCACTCCATGGCGCATGCGGTCAAGGGCGCAATCGGCGTGTTCGACGTGCGCTCGGCCGACGGCAGCCCGGCGGAAAAACCGGTGATCACCGATGCGCCTGCACCGACCGGAACCGTCGCCGCGGCAACAGCACCCGCGCCGGCCAAGGCCAGCGGACCGTACGCATACGACGCCGCGCACGGAGCCTCGCTGTATGCCGCCAACTGCTCGGTCTGCCACCAGGCCAGCGGCATGGGCATGCCCGGGGCCTTCCCGCCGCTCAAGGGCAACCCGGCGGTGCTGGACGACGACGCCACCAAGCAGATCCAGGTCGTCCTGCATGGCCTGCACGGCGAGGTCATCGACGGCAAGTCCTACCCGGCCGCCATGCCTCCGTTCGCGCGTCTGAGCGATACCGAGATCGCCGACATCATCAACCACGAGCGCTCGTCCTGGGGCAACCAGTCCAAACACGTTACCGCCACAGACGTGAAAAAGGTGCGCAATGCCGGCACCGGCGCGAGCAATGGCCAACAAGGTTCCGGGCCATGAGCCCGGACAAGGTGGAACGCGAACGCGTGCGGCAGCTGACCGATCTTCCCAACATCGGTCCCGCGATGGCCCGCGATTTCGAGTTGCTGGGCATCCGCACGCCCGCGCAACTGGCTGGCGCCGACCCGTATGGACTGTACGTGGACCTGTGCCGCAAAACGGGAAAACGCCAGGACCCCTGCGTCCTGGACGTGTTCCTGTCCGTCGTGGATTTCATGGACGGCGGCGAGCCGGCGCCCTGGTGGACATTCACCGGCTACCGCAAGCGCCATTACGGGCACTTGCATCCGTCCTTCCCGGCGGTCCGCACCTGACGGCGGCGGCCCCTGCCCCTATCCGTTGGCTTCGAGCCACGCAAGTTCGCTTTCGGCAAAGCCGGCACGGCGGCGTGCCTCGAGGTTGAACGGACCGCGCGGCAGGCCGCGCATGTAGCGTGCCAGCAGCTCCCGGAAGGTGGCCTCCGGCTCCAGGCCGTCGCGGCGGCAGCACCAGTGGAACCAGCGGGTGCCGGCTTCGACGTGGGCCACTTCCTCGCGCAGGATCACTTCCAGCACGGCCACGGTGGCATGGTCGCCAGCGCTGCGGAAGCGCCCGATCATGCCGGGCGTGACATCCAGGCCGCGGGCCTCCAGCACGCGCGGCACCAGGGCCATGCGCGCGGTGTCGCTGGCCGCGGTTTTCTCGGCCATCTCCCACAGGCCGTTGTGCGCGTCGAAATCGCCGTAGGCCACGCCCATGTTGCCCAGACGTCGGCTGACCATGGCGAAGTGGCGCGCCTCGTCGTTGGCTACCGCCGCCCAATCGCGGTAGAAATCCTCCGGCATGCCGCGAAAGCGGTACACCGCGTCCCAGGCCAGGTTGATGGCATTGAACTCGATGTGCGCCACGGCGTGCACCAGCGCGGCACGTCCTTCTTCGGTGCCCAGCGAGCGCCTGGGCAAGTCGCGCGGCGGCACCAGGCGCGGTCGATCCGGGTGCCCCGGTGCACCGATCGGTTCGGGTGATGGTGCGTCCGGGTTTGGCTCCAGTCTGCCTTCCAGCAAGGTCTGCCAGGCCGTATGTGTCAAGCGAACTTTTTCAGCCGGGTCGGCACAGTCGAGGCACCGCCTGGCAATGGAGTACAGGTCGACCATCACGCTCTTCGATTGCAGCCACTCGATGGCCCCCGTAGGAGCGCACCCGGGCGCGACGGCATCAGCTTTTCATGGAGCATTACGCCGGTCGCGCCCGGGTGCGCTCCTACAGGAGATAGGGTGTACGCCATCAGGCGCTGCGGCGACGGGTCTTGGCCTCGTCCGAGCGCAGCAGCTCGATCTGGGCCAGGTAGGCCGGATCCACGCCGGTCACGTATTCGCCGGAGAAGCACGAGGAGTCGAAGTGCGTGAGCCGGTCGTTGCCATCGGCCACGGCCCATTCCAGGTCGGCCAGGTCCTGGTAGATCAGGCGATCGGCGCCCAGCAGCCGCTGCACCTCCTCGACCGAGCGCCCGGCGGCGATCAGCTCGGACGCGGCCGGCATGTCGATGCCGTAGACGTTCGGGTAACGCACCGGCGGCGCGGCGGAGGCGAAATAGACCTTGTTGGCGCCGGCCTCGCGCGCCATCTGGATGATCTGGCGCGAGGTGGTGCCACGCACGATGGAATCGTCCACCAACAGCACGTTCTTGCCCTTGAACTCCAGGTCGATGGCGTTGAGCTTGCGGCGCACC
>CAZMMO010000227.1:0-1559 GCA_964567365.1 uncultured Rhodanobacteraceae bacterium
ACGGGCTCAGCGCTCAATGAGCCTTGAGCCCGTCGCGCCCGGGTGCGCTCCTACAACAAAGGCGGGGCTGCGATCCGCGCTTACGTCATGAGCACCAGTTCCTCCGCCGAGGTGGGATGCACGGCCACGGTGGCGTCGAAGTCGGCCTTGCGCGCGCCCATCTTCACGGCCACGGCGAAGCCCTGGATCATCTCGTCGGCGCCGGGACCGAGGATGTGCACGCCGACCACGCGTTCGTCCTCGCCAGCGCACACCAGTTTCATCAGCGCCTTGCGCGGGGCTTCCGACAGCGCCAGTTGCATGGGCGTGAAGCGGCTGCGGTAGCAACGCACGGCCTCGCCATGGCGCTCGCGCGCGGCGCCTTCGTCCAGGCCGACGCTGGCCAGGGGCGGATGCGCAAACACCACGCTGGGAATATTGGCGTACTCGAGACGCGCCTCCGGCTGCCCCCCGAACAGACGATCGGCCAGGTGACGGCCCGCGGCAATGGCGACCGGCGTCAGCGCCGGATAGGCAGTCACGTCGCCGAGCGCGTGGATGCCCTCCACGCTGGTGTCCTGGAATGCATCGGCCTCGATGTGGCCGCCCTCGTCGCAGGCCACGCCGACGGTCTCCAGGCCCAGGTCCCGGCTGTTGGGTACCCGGCCTACGGCCCACAACACCAGGTCACAGATCTTCTCGCCAGTCCCGGCATCCGTTTCCAGATGCAATCCGTCCGGCTCGCGGCGCACGCGGCGGACCTGGCTTTGGCAATGCACCCCGATTCCGTCGGCGCGCATCCACTCGCCCAGGGCATCGGTCATCTCGTGGTCGAAGCCGTGCAGCAGGCGGCCGCGCGCCAGCAGGTCGACCCGGGCTCCGAGCGCATGCAGCACGCCGGCCAGTTCCACGCCGATGTAGCCGCCGCCGATCACGGCGACGCGCGGTGGGCAGGCGCGCAGGCCGAAGAAGCCATCGGAGTCGATGCCCAGATCGAAGCCGGGCACGTCGAGCCGGCGCGAACGCGCCCCGGTAGCGATCACGATGTGCGGCGCGACGAAGCTGCGGCCGGCCGCCTCGACGGTGCCCGGTGCGCGAATGCGCCCGCGCGCCGGCACCAGATCGATGCCGGCCGCCTCGATGCGCTTGCGGTAACTGGCATGGATATTGTCGATGTAGCGCTGGCGCCGCGCGACGAAGACGGGCCAGTCCAGGTGCCCGGGCGTGAGATCGAAGCCATAGTCCACCGCCTGTTGTTGCGCCGCGGCCACCTGTGCGGCATACCACATGGCCTTCTTGGGCACGCAGCCGACGTTGACGCAGGTACCGCCCAGCGCCGCCGGTTCCAGCAGCGCCACGCGCGCGCCATGGCCGGCCGCGCGGAAGGATGTGGCCAATCCACCGGAACCGGCGCCAAGGACGATCAGGTCATGGGTTTGCGACATGTTCGGGCTCCTTTGCCGTGGAACCCCAGCCTAACGCAGCCGCTCAGCGCGGCCCCATTGCCCGCTCGATCTTGCGGTCCGTCTTGTACTGGCTGAGCGCGTACACCGACCAGATCGCCGCCGGCACCCAGCCGA
>CAZMMO010000227.1:1659-3984 GCA_964567365.1 uncultured Rhodanobacteraceae bacterium
CACGCGTTCGACCAGCTCGAACACGCCCTGCACCAGCAACGCCAGGATCGCGGCCGGGATCGCACCCTCCAGGATCAGGCCGATGTCGTCCAGCCGGATACCGGTGAGGATGGGTTGGCCGTAGCCGCCGGCACCGATCAGCGCGCCCAGGGTCGCGGTACCGACGTTGATGACGGCGGCGATCTTGACCCCGGCCAGGATCGAGCGCAGCGCCAGCGGCAATTCCACCCGCCACAGGCGCACACGCTGCGGCAAGCCCAGCGCCGCCGCCGACTCCAGCAGGGGCGGGTCGATGCCGGTCAACCCCGCATGCGTGTTGCGCACGATCGGCAGCAGGCTGTACAGGAACAGCGCCGCGATGGCCGGTTCCGCGCCAATGCCGAACAGCGGAATCATGAACACGAACATGGCCAGCGAGGGCACCGTCTGCAGGATACCGGTCAGGCCCAGCACCAGTTGCCCCAGCCGGCGCAGGCGCGCGGCCAGTATCCCCAGTGGCACCGCCAGCAGCAGGGCCAGCGACAGGGAAATGCCGACCAGCACCAGGTGCTGCAAGGTGTAACGGCCCATCCGCGGCCAGAAGTCCGAGCCGCCGGGACGGTCCAGCCGCATGCCGAGGAATTTTGCCGCCACCGCGGTCTCGCTGCGGCCGTCCATCTTGACGGCCTTGTTCATCGCCCGCATCGAATCGGCGCTGATCGTCCCGGCCAACGCGTTCAGCGACGCCACGAAGCTCGGCGCGCGCTTTTGCAGATCCAGCCGGTACAGGTACACCGCCTCGTAGCGCGGGAAGTACTGCTTGCTGTCCGCGAGCACGCGCAGGTGGTAGTAGGCGATCTCGGCGTCGGTACTGTACAGGTCGGTGACGTCGATGGCGCCCGCCGCCAACGCGCGATAAGCCAGCGCATGGTCCATGCCGCGCGCGCGCATGGGCAGGTGATAGGCTTTCTTCAGGCCGGGCCAACCATCGGCGCGATGCATGAACTCGTTGGAGAAGGCCAGCTTCAGATGCGGGTGATCGGCCAGGTCGGCAATGCTGCGGATGTGCAGCTTGCGCGCGCGGCTGGCCAGCATGCCCAGGGCGTAGGTGTTGTTGAATCCCAACGGATCGGTGATGCCGATGCCGAGTTTCTTCAAGCGCTGGCGCAAGACTTCTACGCCGGCATTCGCCGGCACGTCGTGCAGCAATTCGTGGGTCAGCGTGCCGGTGTATTCGGCGTAGACATCGATGTCGCCCTCGCGCAACGCACGCCAGAGGATGCGCGTGCCACCCATGCTGCGCTTGTGCTGCGCATGCAGCCCGTCGCGGCGTGCGACCAGCCGGGCCACCTCGCCCAGCACCACCGATTCGGTGAAGTTTTTCGAACCGATCACCACGGTCGGCGGTGACGGCGGGGCCGCCTGCACGACCGGAATCCAGGCCAACCACAGGCACGCCCAGGCAAGAATCCGCTTCATGCCGCGGCCTCGGGCAGGTTGCGGTGGGCAGCAAGAAAGCGGCGCACGAAATCGTCCGCCGGCGCGCGCCGGAAGTCGTCGAGGCTGCCATCCTGGATCACGCGCCCGCGCCGCATCAGGACCAGCCTGCGGCTGAAGAAGGCCGCCTCGGCCAGGTCATGGGTGACCAGGATGACGGTCTTGCCCAGACGCCGGAAGATCTCGCGCAACTCGTCCTGCAGATCATGGCGCACCAGCGGATCGAGCGCGCCCAGCGGCTCGTCCAGCAGCAGGGTGTCCGGGTCCGGCATCAAGGCACGCATCAGGGCCACGCGCTGGCGCTGCCCGCCGGAAAGCTCGGCCGGGAAACGCTCCAGCAGGGCGGTATCGAGATGGGCCAGCGCGGCCAGCTCGGCGGCACGCGCCCGGATCCGCTCGCGCTTCCAGCCCATGTGCCGGGGCAGCAGGGCCAGGTTGCCCTGCACGGTCAGGTGCGGAAACAGGCCGCCCTCCTGGATCACGTAACCGACGCGGCGGCGCAGGGACAGCATCCGGTCGCGTTCGAGCGCCACGCCATCCCGGTACACGTTACCGCGGTCGGGCCATTCCAGCCCGATCAGCAGCCGCAGCAACGTGGACTTGCCGGAGCCGCTGCTGCCGATCAGGACGGCCGTCTCGCCGCGGGCAAATTCCAGCGTAACAGCGTCCACGGCGCGCATTTCGCCCCAGGCGCGGGTCACGTCGCGGAGTGCGAAAGCCGGTTCAGATCCCGGCGAGGCAGGCATCGTCGATTTCCCGCCGTTTGTGCCCGATCACGGCGTAGTAGTGCAACTGGTGACCCTCGATGGACAGGCGGTGGCGGTAGCGGTCCAGGTGATGCAGCTTGAG
>CAZMMO010000228.1:0-3973 GCA_964567365.1 uncultured Rhodanobacteraceae bacterium
TCAACTCTCGGCATCCAGGGAAAAAATCGATTCGATCGGCTGGGCGAACACCCGCGCGATCTTGAAGGCCAGCGGCAGGCTGGGGTCGTACTTGCCGGTCTCGATGGCGTTGACCGTCTGCCGCGACACTTCCAGCACCTCGGCCAATTGCGCCTGCGACCACTCGCGCTGGCCGCGCAATTCTCGCAAGCGGTTGTTCACGCCGCCCCCGCCGATCGGCATGGTCTGGCCGCACGGGAAGACCGCATGTCAGCACATCCCCTCGAAACCGTACTTGCGCCGACAAAACCACCCGGCCGCGCCATACACCGCGAACATGGCCGGCAGCACCAGGATCAATCCGTTTTCCAGAACAATCACTCCGACCTGCTCGAGCATCCCCACGGCAAAGGAAAGCAGGCCCACGATACCGCACGTCAGGTAAATGGCCTCCACCTGGATGCGCCGCTCCAGCTCGTCCAGGCTGCGGACAAGCCGCCACATCGACACCACCACCCACACCATCGGCACCACCGGCAGCATCGCCACCAGCGCGCCTGCCCAGACCGGCAGGCCCTGCCGCGACACGGTCTCCAGCACGACGATGGCCAGCAGATAGACGGCCATGGCCGGAAGGAACTGGCGCAGATAACTCCGGTAGGCCGGCCGCATCGGTTCGTCGCCGAGCCGGAACGACCACAACAGCCAGAATGCACCCAACCCGGCACACACATAGCCGATCTTCCTCGCGTCCGGCCACGCATACCTCCATCCCAGGGCCAGCAGCAACAGGCCAACCACGGCCGCTCCCACGCCCATCCGGCGGAACAGGCGCCGCTTTGTCAGCGTGGGCACGGCGTCTGTCTGGCCGGTCATGACGACACGCCCTTTGTCCGCAGCGGGCGGACCGGGGAACGGTCATGCGCATTCGCGGAGCCGTGGCGACGGCACGGGCAGTCGAACGAACGAAGCAAGGCGGGCATGGGTTTCCACATGTCAAGCAAACTTGACACGCACTGTATCCACACCCTTTTTCGATGTCAAGCTCGCTTGACACATTCGCGAACCCGAACCGGGTGCCCGCCCAGCGGCACAAAGCGCACGTCCTCACCCACGGGAACCAGTCCTGCCGACGGTGGGTGGTGTCGGGCGCAAGCTCGGCGCGCAGGGTGACACCGCCCGCCGCCACGGGCCTTCCATTCACGCCGTCTTCACGTTTTCACGAGGTAAGTGAAGGATTTGTAAGCAAAAGCCGTGCCGCAAACTGACCTGCCGCGTCACCGACCTGCCCCAATGCGCCTTACCTCACACGAATGAGCTCCCGCCACGCGTCCGTCTCGTCGACCATCCCGGGAATCCGGAGAAACCCTGTCCCCACAACCATCTACAGGATGAGGAAGCGCGTTTTCGCCGCTCTCTTTTTGTCGACTTCACACGTTGGCACGGCATTTGCTTGAGGCTCCCCGTCACACCTAGCGTGACGATTCCGACCCACTCGGGCTCGCCCGATCCAGGTCGTTTTTCCATCCACCCAAACGGGGAGTTACAACATGATTACAACCAGACTCGCTCTCGCCGCCGCCATCGCGGTCGCCAGCAGCGCCATGGCGTTCGCACCGCAGGCCAGTGCCGCCGACGGCACCATCACCATCAACGGCAAGGTCATTGCCCAGACCTGCGACGTCAGCGGCAACGGCGGCGGCAGCGATTTCACCGTCACCCTGCCGGTCGTGCAGACCAGTGACCTGGGGTCAAGCGCCAAGACCGCGGGCGACACGCAGTTCACCATGGCGCTGTCCAACTGCCCCACCACGCCCAGCGGCATCCAGGTGGGCACGCAGTTCTACTCGTCCGACAACGCCGACGCCAACGGCCGCCTGGCCAACACGGCAGCCACCACCCCTGCCAACAACGTGGTGGTGCAGTTGCTCGACAGCAGCAGCAATCCCATCGTTGTCGCAACCAGCCAGTCCGCCGCGGTCGTGACGGACCCGACCACGCTCGCCGGTACCACGGCCACGCTGCAGTACACGGCGCGTTACTACGCGACCGCTGCCGCCACCGCCGGCAACGTGTCGACCACGGTCGAATACGCCATCAACTACCAGTAAGACCCGGGACGTTCCGCTGCACGGAACCCTTCGTGCAGCGGAGCCGTCTCCCGGCCCGCGAGCGAGGCAAGTTCATGAAAATCCTGACCCGCATTCTGGGTACGGCCGTGGTCGCGATGGGGCTGCTCGCACCAGCGGCCCATGCCAGCGTCGTCATCGCCGGTACCCGCGTGGTGTTCGATGCCGCCCAGGGCGAGGCCACCGTGCGCCTGATGAACCAGAACACCCGCCCGGCCCTGGTGGAGGCCTGGATCGACGCCGGCGACATGCAAGCCACCCCGGACAGCGTGCATACGCCGTTCCTGATCACCCCGCCGCTGTTTCGCATGAACGCCGGGCAGGACCAGAGCCTGCGCATTCTCTATATCCAGGGCAAGCACCCGCTGCCCGGCGACCGCGAAAGCATTTTCTGGCTGAACGTGCTGGAGATCCCGCCCAAGCCCACCGGCGAGGCGGCCCACCACAACACCCTGCAATTCGCCATCCGCAGCCGCATCAAACTGTTCTATCGCCCGGACAAGCTGTCCGTCAGCCGCGTCAAGGCACCGGACATGCTGACCTGGAAGCTGGTCCGGACCGATGGCGGAGTTGCCCTGAAGGTCCATAACCCCACGCCCTACTACCTCACCTTCAACAAGGTGATCCTGGCTGTGGGAAACAAGAAAGACGAAGCGAAAACCGGCATGGTGGCTCCGTTCGCCGACCTCGACCTGGCCGTGCCGGGCCTGTCGGACCTGCCCGCCACGAGCGCCGGCGTGACCTATTTCACGCTCAATGATTTCGGCACCTCCGCCCGCCACGAAGGTACCGTCCAACCATGATCGCGTCGCGCGCCCGGCTCGCCTGCACCCGCCGGTACACCACTGGCGCGCTGGCGTTCGTCATCACCATGGCCCTGACGCCGACGGCGCGGGCCGCCGCGCCCGGCGCCCCGATGGCAGCCGATGCCAATGCCGCGGTCGCCTTCGACACCGCCATGCTTTCGGGCCGGTCACGCCACAACATCGACCTGTCGAGGTTTGAAAGCGGCGTCAGCGTACTGCCCGGCACGTACAACGTGGACGTGTATCTGAACCAGCAGTGGAAGGGCCGCCTCAACCTGCGTTTTGCCGCTCCCGGGCCCAATGCGGACGCGCGCGTCTGCCTGACGCGCGACCTGTTATCGCGCATGGGGCTGCTGGCCGTCGTCGACGCGAAGGCCCTGGCCAGACTGGACCAACCCGGCACCTGCACACAGGCGAGCGAACTTGTCCGCGGCGCCAGCACGCATTTCGACCGGCCCAACCTGCGCCTGGAGATTACCGTGCCCCAGGCCGTCCTGGGCAGCCAGCCACGCGGCTACGTGAACCCGGACTCGTGGGATGCGGGCATGACGGCCTTCCTGCTCAACTACCGCCTCAACACCTACCACAGCGACAACCGGGGCGTGGCGCAGGACAGCGCCTACCTTGGCCTCGGGGCCGGCCTCAACATCGGCCTGTGGCAACTGCGCCAGAACGCCACGGCGACCTGGACCTCGGGCCAGTACGGCACGCCCTCGCAACGCCGCTGGCACACCATCGACGCCTACGCGCAACGCGCCCTGCCGGCGCTGAAGGCCGAGCTGACCCTGGGCGACAGCCATACCGATGGCGCGGTGTTCGACAGCGTCGCCCTGCGCGGCGTGCAACTGGCCACCGACGACCGCATGTACCCGCAGTCGCGCCGTGGCTACGCACCGGTGGTGCGCGGCGTGGCCGCCACCAACGCCAAGGTCGTAGTGCGCCAGAACGGCGTGCAGATCTACCAGACCACGGTGCCGCCCGGCCCGTTCGTCATCAACGACCTATATCCCACCGGTTACGGCGGCAGCCTGGAAGTGACCGTCACCGAGGCCGACGGCC
>CAZMMO010000229.1:0-3972 GCA_964567365.1 uncultured Rhodanobacteraceae bacterium
GGCGCGTTCCATCATGCCCTTGAGCGTCTGCTGGTCCGGATGCTTGCGGATGGACAGGGCGCTTTCCACCGTCGCGACATCGGCCACCGCGCCCTGCATCGCTGAGGACCCTGGCGCAGGGCGGACCCCGAATACCCGCGTGGTGAACAATGTAGGAGCGCACCCGGGCGCGACGGGCGTGAGGGTCATGAAACGCTGATGCCGTCGCGCCCAGGTGCGCTCCTACACACGTGGGGCTCAGAGTTTGTAGCCGCGATGGATGGCGACGATGCCGTCGCTGAGGTTGCGCACTTCCACGTGGCCGAAGCCGGCGCGTTCCATCATGCCCTTGAGCGTCTGCTGGTCCGGATGCTTGCGGATGGACTCGGCCAGGTATTGATAACTGTCGGCGTCGTGCGCGAACAGCCGGCCCAGGCGCGGCAACACCTGGAAGGAATGGAAATCGTAGAGTCGGTTGAACAGCGGATTGCGTACCTTGGAAAATTCCAGGACCAGGGCGCGGCCACCGGGCTTGAGCACGCGGCAGATGTCGGCCAGCGCCTGGTCCTTGTCGGTGACGTTGCGCAGGCCGAAGGCCATGGTTACGGCATCGAAGCTGGCGTCGGCGAAGGGCAGGTGTTCGGCGTCGACCTGCGCCCATTCGATGCCCGCGACGATGCCGCGGTCGGTGAGCCGGTCGCGGCCCACGTCGAGCATGGCGGCATTGATGTCGCCGACGACGATTTCGCCTTCCTTGCCCACCACCGGCTTGAGCAGGGCGGCGATGTCGCCGGTGCCGCCGGCCAGGTCCAGCACCCGGTCGCCCTTGCGGATGCCGCTGGTGGCGACGAAGTGGCGCTTCCAGAGGCGATGAATGCCGAAGCTCATGAGGTCGTTCATGAGGTCGTAGCGGCGCGCGACCGAGGTGAATACCTGGCCGACGAGCCTGCGTTTCTCGGCTACGGGGACGTCGCGGAAGCCGAAATGGGTGGTGGATGCGGGTTCGGTCATACCTGCATGCTACCAGCATGAACCGGTGATATGCCGCTTCATGCGGCGCTTTGGGCCGATTTTGCCAGGATTGCGTGAGTTTGTCGGGCTTGGGTTCAGCGGTCAGGACAGGTAGGGTGTCGTTTCCTGCAACCTGAATGACTACAGGAGAACTGCATGGGCTTTTTTGCCAAGCTTGTTCGGCACAAGTCGGTCGAGCAACTGCAGACCGACGCCGGAGCGAGCACCGATTTCAGTCGTTCCATGGGGGTGTGGCAGCTCACGGCCATCGGCGTGGGTGCCATCGTCGGCGTGGGCGTGTTCGTGCTGGCGCCGCACGAGGCGGCGCTGCATGCCGGTCCGGCCATCGTGCTGAGTTTCCTGATCGCTGGCATCGGCAGTGCCTGCGCGGCGCTGTCGTATGCCGAGTTTGCCGGCATGATCCCGGTCACGGGCAGTGCCTACACCTACGGCTACGCCGTGCTGGGCGAGTTGCCGGCCTGGATCATCGGCTGGGACCTTCTGATCGAATATGCCCTGATCGTGGCGATCGTGGCCGCCGGGGCTTCCAATTACCTGCAATCGCTGATCGAGCAGGCCACCGGCCTGCAGTTGCCGGCCATGTTGCGGGGCGCCTATGACCCGACGCATCCCGACAACGGCCACATGTTCAATCTGTTCGCGGCGGTGATCGCGCTGTTGATCGCCTGGCTGCAGGTGGCGCGCACCGAGATCGGCGCGCGCTTCAACACCGTCGTGGTGGCATTGAAGGTAATTGGCGTGGTCGTGGTGATCGCCGTGGGCGCCTTTTTCGTCAATACCGATCTGTGGCATCCGTTCATTCCCGAGATGAAGGTGCTCGCGGACGGCTCGATGCAGTATGGCTGGGCCGGCGTGATGGCGGCCGCCAGCATCGTGTTTTTTGCCTGTTTCGGTTACGACACCTTGACCACGGCGGCCGAGGAGTCGAAAAACCCGCAACGCGACCTGCCCCTGGCCGTGATCCTGTCGCTGGCGGTTGCCATGGCGATGTATTTCGGCGTATCGCTGGTGCTGACCGGCATGGTGCCGTTCACCGAGCTCAACGTGCAGGCGCCGGTGAGCGCGGCCTTCCAGGCGCGTGGCCTGGAGTGGATCAGCGTGATCATCAATATCGCCGCGGTGTGCGGCATCACCAGCGTGGTCTTCGCCTTCATGCTGGGCGCGGCGCGCATCTGGTTCGCGTTGTCGCGCGACGGCCTGCTGCCGCGCTGGTTTGCCAAGTCGCACCCGAAGTACAACACGCCCTACCGCCCCACCATCATTCTCGGCGTGGGCACGGCGCTGACCGCCGGGTTCTTTCCGATCGTCGAGTTGGCCAAGCTGGTCAATATCGGCACCTTGTCGGCATTCATCCTGATCTGCACCTCGGTGCTGATCCTGCGCGTTCGCAAGCCGGATCTGGAGCGGCGGTTCCGTACGCCGTTCCTGTGGGTGCTGGCGCCGCTGGGCGTGCTGTTCTCGCTGTTCCTGATCATCGGCTGGCCGTGGTTCATGGGTGGGAAGTTCCTGTTCATCGGCGGGCTGGACGTGGATACCTACGTGCGCTTCGTCATCTGGATGCTGCTCGGCTTCGTGATCTACTTCGCCCACGGCATCTGGAGCAGCAAGCTGGCGGGCGACGGGAGCCGGCCGCACTGGTCGTGGCAGCTGTGCAACGCCTTCTGGCTGCTGGCTGTCGCCTGCGGGATTTCGGCGCTGGTGCTGCATCTGGCCGACGATCCGGGCGTGGTCTGGGCCGAGTGGGCGACGGTCGTGTTTGCCGTGGCGGGTATTGTCAGCCTGGTGGCCAACAAGGCCGGATTGGCGCCCGCACGGTCCTAGCCAGCCGCCTTGCCGGTTGTTGTCGGGGGCGGGGCGAGGCCTGCCCCCTTGGAGCTTCTGGACAAGCTCGGCATGCGGCATCCGTGACCTCTGGCATAGGGGGCGGGCGCGGCCACGATCTAGCATGGGCGGATCGGTGAGGTCACCAGGTCACGCAAATGAGCTTTCATGGTGACTGGCCACCGTCGGGCGACCAGCCCGATTCCCGCGTTCCGCCCTGTGTTGCGGATGCACGATTTACCGGAGACACCGCATGAAGAAAACCCTCCTCGCTTCCGCCTTCCTCGCCGCCGCGCTGGGCGCCGTCCCGCTGGCGGCCGTGCAGGCCGGCACCATCGAGCTCAACCCGGTGCTGCACATCGGCGGCAACCTGCCGGTGCCGAAAAACGTGGCCTATCCCTATGGCACGATGAAGATCCACGTCGACGCCACCGACATCGACCACCGGATTTTCGAGGTGCACGAGACCATCCCGGTCAAGCCCGGTTCGTCCCTCTACCTGCTGTACCCGTCCTGGATCCCCGGCATCCACCAGCCCTACACCCTGATCAAGAACGTGGCCGGCCTGGTCATCAAGGGCAACGGCAAGACCATCGAGTGGAAGCGCGACAAATACGACGTGCGCGCCTTCCACGTGGACGTGCCTGAAGGCGTGGACAGCCTGGACGTCCGCTTCCAGTTCCTGTCCTCGCAGGGCAGCGGCCAGGGGCCGATCCGGATGACGCCGGAAATGCTCGAGTTCCGGTGGGACCAGGTGTCGCTGTATCCGGCCGGCTATTTCACCAACCGCATCCAGAGCGTGGCCAGCGTGACCCTGCCCAAGGGCTGGAAATACGCCACCGCGCTGGAGGCGAGCAGCCACCAGGGCAACACCTGGACCTTCAAGCCCGTCAGCTACATGACCCTGGTCGATTCGCCGCTGCTGGCCGGCAAGTACTTCAAGCGCCTGGACCTGAGCAGCAAGAAGTCGCCGCCGGTGTACATGGACATCGTGGCCGACGCGCCCAAGGACCTCGAGGTCAAGCCCGACCAGCTCAAGGCGCTCAAGAACGTGGTGGTGCAGATGGGCAAGCTGTACGGCGCCTACCACTTCGATCACTACGACTTCCTGTTCTGGCTGTCGGACAAGATGAGCGGCGA
>CAZMMO010000230.1:0-3960 GCA_964567365.1 uncultured Rhodanobacteraceae bacterium
CCGATCATGCGGCGAAGGCTGACAGGCGGGGTGGAGCGATCCGGAACTGGATCACGAATCCGGGCGACGGATATCCTCATAATGAGGCAATGAATCAGGGGCGGCCGTGACGGTCGTGATTCCATCGGCGACAACGGCGGAGTGTCATGTCAGGCACAAGGAAGAGCCATACATTTCAATCCGCACGCATCCCTCGCCCCGTCCGGGCCTTGTCCTGGATCCTTGTGATGGTGCTCGTCAGCGGTGGCGCGTGGGCGCAGACGGCGCCGTTGCAACGCCAGGAACAGCGCCAGCGCGCCCGGCACCAGGCCGAGCAGCGCCGGCAGATGCGGCAGCAGCCGGACGTCCGCCTGCAGAAACGGCAACCCACGGATTATCACCGGCACGGGCTGCCGCACGAGTCCCCCTGTTTTCCCTTGAAAACGATACGTCTGCAGGGGCAGCGCCTGGAGGCGTTTCCGCGCCTCGCCCGCTACCTGCACACCTACGTGGGCCGTTGCGTCGGGCAAAAAGGCCTGAACCTGATCGTGCGCAGGGCCTCGGACCTGATCCTGTCGCGCGGCTACGTCACCACGCGCCTGCTGGTGCCGCAGCAGGACCTGTCGTCCGGCCACCTGCGCCTGTTGCTGGTTCCCGGTCTGGTCGGCCGCATCCGTTTCGCCGCAGGTTCGGACAAGGCCTTCTGGCGCGGCGCCCTGCCGTTGCGGCCCGGTGACATCCTCAATTTGCGGGCGATCGAGCAGGGGCTGGAACAACTGCGGCGGGTACCTTCGCAACAGGTCCACATCGACATCGCGCCGGGCAGCCGCCCCGGCGTGTCCGACCTCGTCCTGCGGATACGCTGCACGCGCCGCTGGCGCTACCTGTTCCGCTACAACGACGCCGGCTCGGAATTCACCGGCAAGCAGCAGGGCGGCATCACGCTGGCCATCGACCAGCCGCTGGGCATCAACGACCTGCTGAGCGTCGGGGTGAGCCGCTACGTGGGCAGGGGTGGGCCGGACAAGGGCACGCTCGGCAACCAGTTCCAGTACAGCGTGCCGTGGGACGACTGGACCTTCGCGCTGGACTCCTACCGCTACGCCTACCACCAGCCGGTCCACGGTTCGGTGCGCGATTTCGAGACCAGCGGGCGGTCGCGTACCACCCGCCTGGCCATCACGCGCCTGCTGCACCGCGATTCGCGCAGCCGCACCTCGCTGCGCCTCACGCTGAGCGGACGCGAGGCGCACAGCAGCATCGAAGGCGTGGAAATCCGGGTGCAGCGCCGGCATACGCGTGCCGTTGAGCTGGCCCTGTTGCAGCGGCGTTATCTCGGCAACGCGCAACTGGATATCGCCCTGGCGCAGAAGCGCGGCGTGCCGTGGCTTGGCGGCCAGTCCGACGCCCCGGGGCATGCGCGCGACGCGCCTACCTTCCATTACATCGTCAATACGCTCGACGTGGACCTGAGCCTGCCGTTCCGCTGGAGCGGAAAGCCGTGGCTGTGGTCGAGCACGCTGCACGCGCAGACCTCGCCCGACCACTTGTACGCCGAGGATTTCCTCACCATCGGCGGACGCTACACGGTGCGCGGGTTCGACGGCGAACAGGTGCTCGGTGGCGAGCGTGGCGTGTTCTGGCGCAACAGCCTGGGATTGCCGCTGGGGCATGGCGGAGTGCGCCTGTACGGGGGCATGGACATGGGCTGGATCGGCGGCCCGAGTGCGGACCGGTACGCCGCGCAATCGCTGGCGGGCGTGTTCGTGGGCCTGCGCGGCGCGCGCTTCGGCCTGCACTGGAACGTCTTTGCCGGCTGGGCCGTCCACGCGCCGGACCACTTCTCGACGCGGCGGCCGGCCGCAGGCATGCAGGTGGTGTACTCATTCTGATCTTCACGGCGCCGCTGTCGCGGTGCCGGGCAAACCGGAGAAAGGGCCATGGTAGTCAGGAAGAAGGACGGGCTGTCGAGCATGCGCAATGTTCCCGTGCGCAGCAGCCATCGTTCGTTGCATCGACACCTGGACACGCTGGCGCGCACCGCGCTGGCCCTGGCCATTGGCATGGGATTGCCGGCCATGGCGCATGCCGGGAATGCGCCGCGCGTGCAGCCCAGCCTGCATGAGGGACGTCGGCCTGCGCTGATCCAGGCGAAAAACGGCATACCCGTCGTCAACATCGTCGCGCCCGACAAACGCGGCGTGTCGCACAACACCTATACCCGCCTCGATGTCGGCCCGCAGGGCCTGATCTTCAACAACGGCGCGGATATCAGCAAGACCCAGCTGGCCGGTTATGTCACCGGCAACGCCCACCTGGCCGCCAGCGGTTCGGCCCGCATCATCCTCAACGAAGTCGTCTCCACACGTGCCAGCCAGCTCGATGGCTACATGGAAGTCGCCGGCACGCCGGCCGAGCTGGTCATCGCCAACCCCAACGGCATCACCTGCGATGGCTGCGGCTTCATCAACACGCCACGCGCAGTACTGGCCACTGGCGCGCCAATCATCGACGGCAACGGTCGCCTGTCCGGTTTCAAGGTCGTGCAAGGGCGGATCAACATCCGCGGTGCCGGTCTGGACGCCAGCCACATCGACCGCGTCGACCTGCTGGCGCGTGCGGTGGACGTCAATGCCAAGCTGTGGGCGCAACGCCTCAACGTGGTCGCCGGCGCCAACCGCATCGCGTATGGAAACCTGGCGGCCACGCCCATCGACGGCGCCGGCGACAAGCCCGGCGTGGCCATCGACGTGGCCGCGCTGGGCGGCATGTATGCCAACGCCATCCGCCTGGTCGGCACCGAAGCCGGCGTGGGCGTCAACATCGAGGGCGAAACCGCGGCCCAGGCCGGCGATTTCACGTTGACCAGCGCTGGCGAGGTCAGGGTGGACGGCCGGGCCACCGCCACCGGAACCGTCACGGTCGGTGCGGCGCAAAGCGTGGATGTCAGCGGCGTGCTCGCCTCCGGCGGCGGCATGGACGTGCATGGCCACGCGCTGGACCTGGCCGGCACCGTGTACAGCGACAAGGACATCACCCTGGCTGCCGATGGCGGCCTCCGCAACCAGGGCCAGGTGCAGGCCCATGCCGGTTCGTTGGCGATATCGGCCGGCGGCGCAATCACCAACACGGCCACGGGCGCGCTGTATGCCGGCCAGGACGTCGGCATCGACGCGGGCTCGCTGACCAACGTCGGCGGCATCGAAGCCGCCCGTGCCGTGCGCGTGCAGGCCACGGGTGCGCTGACCAACCCGGGCGTGCTGCAGGCCGACCAGGCCGGCTTGTCGGTCCAGATGCAAACCCTGGAAAACACCGGCACGTTGAGCGCGGCTGGCGACATGACGCTGGCCGCGGACGCGGGCATCGACGCCTCCGGCACCGTGGTCGCAGGCGGCAACCTGTCGCTGGCGGGTGCCGCCATCACCACGGGCGGCACACTCGAGGCCGGCAAGGCGGCAACCCTGACCAGCCGGGCCGACCTCGACAACACCGGCACCGTGCAGGCCGGCGGCGCACTCGCCATCGACGCGGGCGGCAACCTGGCCAACGAGGCAGGCGGTCTCGTCCACGGCAACGCCGGCGTGACGCTCGAGGCCGGCGGCGATCTGGACAATGCCGGCACCGTGTACGCCGCCGGCGGGCTCGGCATCACGGCCACTACCTTGCACAACGCCAACGTACTGCGCAGCGCCGCCGGCTTCGACGTCGAGGTGGCCGGCGCGGCAGGCAATACCGGCACGGCCTACGGCCTCGCCGCCAGCCAGTGGCAGGTCGGCGGCGCGCTCGACAACACCGGTGTGCTGGCTTCGGCCGGCGATACCACCGTTGTTGCCACCAGCCTGGTCGGTGACGGCACGCTGGCCGCCGGTCTGGCCAGCGACGGCGCGCTGGGCCAGGACGGCGATCTCAAGGTCACCACCCGCAAGGTCTTGCAGGCCACGGGCCGCAACCTGGCCGCCGGCAACCTGCGCCTGTCCGGCA